>NZ_PNOZ01000155.1:0-3521 GCF_002879555.1 Verrucosispora sp. ts21
TATGGGGGGTTGGGTCGGGGGTGGAGTGGGTTGGTGGGAGGTCAGGATGCGTGGGGCGGACCGGTTGATCGAGCAGCAGTACGCCATGCTGCTGCGGCGGGACGTGGCCCGCCTGCCCGAGTTGTACGCGGTCGACGGCAGCTACGGCATGCCGGGCGTGACGGTGCGCCCGACCGAGTTGCCGGCGCTGCTGCGTACCTGGACGGGTGCCTTTCCTGATCTGCGGGTCGACCCACTCGGCGCGGTACGCACGGCCGGTGGGGCGGCGGTCGAGCATCGGCTGACCGGCACCCACACCGGGGTGCTGCACACCCCGTTCGGCACCGTCGCGCCGACCGGTCAATCCGTGTCCTGGCAGGTGGTGGACATGGTCCGGGTACGGCGGGGTCGGATCGTCACCTGGCGGTGCTACTTCGACTGGGGGCAGCTGATCACCTCGCTCGGGGTGCAGGTGGCGGGCCTTTCCCGGCAGGTGCCGTTGGCATCCGTGTCGACCGGCGAGCCGGGGTTCGCCGGACGGGAACCGGCGGCGGCCTGACCTGCTCCGCCGTCCGGCCGCACCTGCCGCGCAGTCCGGCGCGACCGGGCTGACTCCCCGGTCGGCTGAGCCCGTCCTCCCGGGTCGCCCGCCTCACCTTCCCGGTCGCTCGGCTCACCCGACCCGGTGGCTCAGGATGCGGACATCGCCGTGCCGTCGGCGTACGCCCTGTTACCGCACGTACGCTGAACAGCCATGACCGCCGAGCAGTTGATCTCCTTCGCCCGTGGCGCGCCTTCGCTGGACATCGTCGATGTCGAAGGGCTCAAGGCCGCCGCCGTCCGCGCGTTCGATGCCGATCCCGCCGGGGTGACCGCGTACGGCACCTCCGTCGGCTACCTTCCGCTGCGGAAGTGGATCGCCGAGAAGCACGGGGTCCAGGCCGACCAGGTGTTGATCACCAACGGTTCCCTGCAGGCCGACGCCTTCCTCTTCGACCACCTGGTACGCCCCGGTGACGCCGTGGTGGTGGAGCGGCCGACCTACGACCGGACCCTGCTGAACCTTCAGCGGATGGGCAGCGAGCTGCACGGGATCACCATCCAGCCGGACGGCCTGGACACTGCCGAGCTGCGCAAGCTGCTGGAGTCCGGGGTGCGGCCACGGCTGGCGCACATCATCCCGAACTACCAGAACCCGGCCGGTGTGACGCTCTCCCTGGACAAGCGCCGGGAGCTGCTGGAGCTGGCCGCGGAGTACGGCTTCACGATCTTCGAGGACGACCCGTACGCCGACATCCGGTTCCGTGGCGAGCCGCTGCCGTCGATGCTGTCGATGGACACCCGCGGCGTCGTGGTGCACGCCTCCAGCTTCACCAAGACGGTCTGCCCCGGCGTACGGGTCGGCTACCTGATCGGCCCGGCGGACCTGATCGGTGCCATCGCGAGCAAGGCGACAAGCCTTTACATCTCGCCCGGGATGGTGGCGCAGGCGATCGTGCACCAGTTCTGCGTCTCCGGCGACATCGAGCGGTCGATCGAGACGGTCCGGGCGGCGCTCGGCGAGCGGGCGCGGGTGCTTGCCGAGTCGCTGCGCCGGCACATTCCCGAGGCCCGGTTCGTGGAGCCGGACGGCGGCTACTTCCTCTGGGTCGAGTTGCCGCAGGACGTCGACGTCGAGAAGTTGGCGCCGGCGGCTGCCGAGCGGGGCGTCGCGGTGGTCAAGGGCAGTGATTTCGTCATCGACGGTGGGCGGCACGCGCTCCGGCTCGCCTATTCGGCGGTCACCGCGGATCGCGTCGACGAGGGCGTGCGGCGGCTGGCCGAGGCGGTGGAAGCGGTTCGCGGCTGATTATCTGTCGGGTTTCTGACAGTACGGCCACATCGGTCGCTCCAGGGCTCCCCCTTGGGGCGACCGGCGGCTCACAATGCTGCGAGCGTCACTCACCTGCGTACTGCGGCCTTTCGGGCTTCGACCGTCGTGGACATGCCCGACGCGAGCCGGTCGCCGTACGCCCCGGGTGACGCGGCAGCACCACCCCCGCCCCCATGGCGCCGGGCGGGCCGGGCCGCAGCCTCACCCCCCGTAGCGGTCCGGTCCGTCCGGCGCCACCCCCCGGCGGTCGCCGGAGCCACCATGATCGTCGCCGCGGCGTACCCTGCAAGCCGCAACCAGGGCGTGCGGAGGGGGCGTGATGACCGATCGGATCAAGCGAGGCCGGAACACCTCCACCGCCGACCAGCGGACGTCACCGCCGGATCAGGATCGGGCCCGCTCCGCGGTCGCCGGCCGGGCGCTGCGGCCCCGCGACTGGTCGCCGGTACGCGCCGTGACACGTCGCCTCAGTCCGGACGGAACACGGACGGTGACGGCTCCGGCCGAGTCGCCGCGCAGCGCGGTGGTGGACTGCGCGGTCTACGTCGACGGTAGGCGCCAGCCCGGCGAGTGGAACTTCGCGGAGGCGCTGGCGGCGGCGCGCCGCGAGGAGAGCGGCTTCGTGTGGCTCGGGCTGCACGAGCCGGAGCTGGCCGAGATGACCGAGATCGCCGAGAGCTACGGGCTGCACGAGTTGGCCGTCGAGGACGCGGTCAAGGCTCAGCAGCGGCCCAAGCTGGAGCGCTTCGGCGAAGTCAGCTTCCTGGTGTTGCGTACGGCCCGCTACTGCGAGCACACCGAGCTGACCGAGAACTCCGAGGTCGTGGAGACCGGGCAGGTGATGCTCTTCATCGGTCCGCACTTCCTGATCAGTGTCCGGCACGGCGACGCCAGCCGGCTCGCACCGGTTCGGGAGGAGTTGGAGGGCCGGCAGGATCTGCTGCTGCACGGCCCCTGGGCGGTCGCGTACGCGATCACCGACCGGGTCGTCGACCTCTACCTGGAGGTCGCCGACCAGCTCGAGGACGACATGGACGTGCTGGAGATCGAGGTCTTCGACCGTCAGGCCACCGGCCGGATCCAGCGGATCTACCAGCTGAAGCGGGAACTTGTGGAGTTCAAGCGCGCGGTGATGCCGTTGCAGCGTCCGCTGCTCGCGTTGACCACGCAGATGAACCGCGAGGTGCCCAAGGAGGTACGCCGTTACTTCCGTGACGTGCAGGACCACCTCAGTCGTACGGTCGAGCAGGTCAACTCGTACGACGACCTGCTGAACTCGATCCTCCAGGCCCGCCTGGCCCAGGTGACGGTCGACCAGAACAACGACATGCGCAAAATCGCCGCCTGGGCGGCCATCGCCGCCGTCTGGACCGCCATCGCCGGCATCTACGGCATGAACTTCGAGTTCATGCCCGAACTGAAGGTGGCCTACGGCTACCCCGTGGTCCTGGCCCTGATGCTCACCATCTCCCTGGCCCTCTACCGCTGGTTCCGCCGCAACGACTGGCTCTAACCCCCTCCCGCCCTCCCCGCATCCTCACCCCTCACCCCCCACCCCGCCGATCTTGCAGTTTCGGTCGCTGATTCGCGGCACAAGTCCGCTTTGCACCGACACAAAGTGCAAGATCGACGGGGCGAGGGGGGTGGGTGAGGGGCAGGGGGCAGGGGG
>NZ_PNOZ01000156.1:0-3458 GCF_002879555.1 Verrucosispora sp. ts21
TGGGAGGGTGGGGTGGGGTGGGTTAGAAGCCGAGGGCTTGGGCGCGGCGTTTGATTTCGCGGGCCTGGTCGCCGCCGAGGGCGGTGGCGGGGGTGCCACCGGGCAGCGTCGGGTCGGGCTCGTAGAGCCAGCGCAGCGCCGCCTCGTCGTCGTAGCCGGCGTCCGCCAGCAGGTTCAGCACGCCGGGCAGGTGCTTGAGTACGGTGGCATTGGCCACCAGGTCGGCCGGAATCCGGCGGACACCGTCGCGGCGTGCCGCGATCAGTTCCCGATCCCTGATCTTCTGGTGCACCTTGCTGATCGTCAGGTCGAGCCGCTCGGCGACGTCCGGCAGGGTCAGCCAGTCCGTCGGCCCGGTGGTCCTCGGCGCGGCGTTGTCGGTGGGTACGGAGTCGGTCACTCGACCACCCTGCCACGTCCTCCCGGCACCAGGTCAACAGCCTCCCGGCACCCACCCTGACCAGGATCGACCACAGTCTGTCACGCCACGGCGGGCCCGAGAAGGTCCGCTCGGCGGTAGCATCCTGTTCAACCTTCATCCCCCGACACATAGACTGCCTGCCGATGGACACACAGGTCGCCGACACGTTGCTGGGCTCGCTGATCGACGGGCGTTACCGCATCCGCGGTCGCGTCGCCCGTGGCGGCATGGCGACCGTGTACACCGCCACCGACGAGCGACTCGAACGCACCGTGGCGGTCAAAATCATTCACTCGTCGCAGGGGCCGACCGATCGTGCCGGCCTGGCCGGCTTCGTCGAGCGGTTCACCGACGAGGCCAAGACGATCGCCCGGCTGACCCACCCCAACGTGGTGGCGGTCTACGACCAGGGCACCCATGGCGGGCGGCCGTACCTGGTCATGGAGTACGTCCGCGGGCGCACCCTGCGTGAGGTGCTGACCGAGCGGCGTCGGCTCAACCCGGACGAGGCGCTGGCCATCACCGAGCAGATACTCGCCGCGCTCGCCACCGCCCACCGGGCCGGGCTGGTGCACCGCGACGTCAAGCCGGAGAACGTGCTCGTCGCCGAAGCGCCCAGCGGCGGTCCGGCCAACCTCGTCGACAGCGTCGTGAAGGTCACCGACTTCGGGTTGGCCCGAGCGGTTGAGGCGAGCACCGATCACGACAGCGGCAACCAACTGATGGCAACCGTGGCGTACGTCGCCCCGGAGCTTGTCACCACCGGCCGCGCCGACGCCCGTACCGACGTCTACTCCACCGGCATCGTGCTGTTTGAGATGCTCACCGGCCGGGTGCCGTACGACGGTGATCGTCCGATCGACATCGCGTGGCAACACGTCGATCGGGACGTACCGGTGCCGTCGACCCTGGTGCCCGGCCTGCCGAAGGTCCTCGACGACCTGGTCGCCCGAGCCACCCGCCGCGACCCGGCGGGCCGGCCGGCCGACGCCGGGACCCTGCTGGCCGAGGTGCAGGTCGCCCGGGACGGCCTCGGCAACGCGAACGCCCAGACCACCATGCTGTCTGCGGTCTCCGACGGCCCGGCGGTCGCCCAGCCGACCATGGTGGTGGCAGCGGTCCGTCCCGCCGAGCGGCCGACCTGGGCCCGGCTGCCGGAGGGGGGCGCGCCCACCCGGGGGCGTCGTCGGGCGGTTGCGGACGAGGACGGGAACCGGTTCTCCCAGCTTGCCGGGTGGCGTGCCCGGCTGTTCGGCGATTCGAGCAGCCGCCTCGCGGTCGCCGTCGTCGTGGTGGTGCTGGGCCTGGTGGCCGCTCTCGGCGGATGGTGGTTCGGCGTGGGCCGCTACACCACCACCCCGCAGCTGGTCAGCATGACCAAGGCCCAGGCGGAGGCGCAGGCCGCGCAGGGCGGCTTCACCCTGCAGTACGCCGACCCACGCCACGACGAGCAGATCCCACGTGACGGCGTGGTGGCGCAGCAGCCCGCCTCGGCCGCCCGGATCCTCAAGGGCGGCACCATCACCCTGACCCTGTCGTTGGGGCCGGCTCGGTTCCCGATGCCCGACGTGGTGGGCAAGGAGTTCGACCTGGCCGAGGCCGACCTGGTCAACGCCCAGCTGAAGGTCGTCAAGGGCAACGCCCGGTACGACGACGGCCTGCCCGAGGGCGTGGTGGTGGCCACCAAGCCGGAGGCCGGCAAGGAGGTCGAGCCGGGCGACGAGATCACCGTCATCCTGAGCAAGGGCCGCGCCCCGATCACCGTGCCGAACCTGGTCGGCAAGAGCCTCAACGACGCCCGTACCCAGATCGCCCAGCTCGGCCTGGTCCTGGTGGAACCGACCTACAAACAGTCCGACAAGCCCCGCGACGAGGTTCTCGGGCAGAGCCCGGCCGACGGCAGCGGGGTCGAGAAGGGTGCCCAGATCCGGCTGGAGGTCAGCGAGGGTCCACCGCTGGTGACCGTACCCAGGGTCATCGACCTGCCGTGCCAGCAGGCCAAGCAGGTGTTGGAGAGTCAGGGCTTCCCGGTGGCCGTGCAGTTCAACCCGGAGGCCGTGGCCCGGTTCCAGAACCCGAACGAGAACGCGCAGGTGGCACCGGGCACCCAGATCACCATCGGATGTTTCTGATGACAGCTACCCAACCCGGCCACCGGCCGATCGGCTCGCACACGCCCACCTCCGGTGGCCTGGCGAAGGCGGCGCTGCCGTACCTCGACGCCGCCGGCTCCGAGGTGGCGCAGGTCTACGTCGGCAACTCCCGCGGGTGGGCGATGCCGGCCGGCGACCCGGTGCAGGACGCCCTGTTCCGCGACGGCTGCGCCGAACGGGGAGTCGCCGCCTACATCCACGCGTCGCTGCTGGTCAACCTGGGTTCGCCGACCCCGGCCACGGTCGAACGATCGCAACAGACCCTGGCCCACGCGCTGCGCCGGGGCACCGCGATCGGCGCCCGCGCGGTGGTGTTCCACGCCGGCAGCGCGGTGGACGCCGGGCACACCGAGGCGGCCATGCGACAGGTACGCGAATCCCTGCTGCCGCTGCTCGACTCGGCCGCCGACAGCGGCGGGCCGATGCTGCTTGTCGAACCGAGCGCGGGCGGCGGCCGGTCGCTGGCCTGCCGGGTGGAGCAGCTCGGCCCCTACCTGGACGCGGTGGACCGGCACCCCTGGCTGGGTGTCTGCTTCGACACCTGCCACGCCTGGGCGGCCGGGCACGACCTGGCCGCCGAAGGCGGCATGACCGAGACACTGGACGCCCTGGTGGCGACCGTCGGCGCGGATCGGCTCCAGCTGGTGCACGCCAACGACTCGAAGGACCTGTGCGGCTCCACCCGGGACCGGCACGAGAACATCGGCAAGGGCAGCATCGGCGAACCCGCCTTCGCCGAACTGATGCGCCACCCCGCCACCGCCGGCGTCCCCATCCTCGTGGAGACCCCCACCGACCGCCACGAAGGTCACGCCGCCGACATCGCCACCCTCCGCCGCCTCCACCCCTAACTCCCCCTCACCCCACACCCTCCCTCCCGCACG
>NZ_PNOZ01000157.1:0-2949 GCF_002879555.1 Verrucosispora sp. ts21
CCGCATCAAACAGATCCGCGTCATACAGGAAGCCGCCCTCACCCGCATACGACTTGCCCACCGCTTCGGGGTCCGGGTCGACCAGGTCGGCCGGCCAACCCCGGTTCTCCGGGAACGGACCGACCGCGTCGCGCTCCCCCACCACCAGATCCCACAACTCATCCGGTGACGACACGTCCCCAGGGAAACGACAACCCATCCCGACGATCACCACGGGATCCTCATCCGCCACCACGACCGGACCCTGGGTCTGCTCGGCGGCGGGTTGGGTGCCGGTGAGTCGGCTGGCCAGGTGTTCGGCCAGGGCGGCCGGGGTGGGGTGGTCGAAGATCAGGGTGGCGGGCAGGGTGAGGCCGGTGGCGGTGGCCAGCCGGTTGCGCAGTTCCACTCCGGTGAGCGAGTCGAAGCCCAGGTCGGAGACGGTGCGGTCGAGGTCGATGGCGGCCGGGTCGTCGTGGCCGAGGACGGCGGCGGCGTGGGTGCGGACCAGGTTGGCGAGGGCGCGGTCACGGTCGGGCGGGTTCATCGCGGCGATCCGGCGGATCGACGCCGGACCCCGGTCGCGGCGGGGTGCTCGCCGGCCGGGTGCCAGGCTGTGCAGGACGGCGGGTACGTCGGTGGAGGTGCGTAGCAGAGTCGGGTCGACGGCGGTCACGGCCAGCACCGGGTCGGTGCCGGCGACGGCGGCGTCCAGGGCGGTCAGCGCGTCGGCGGTGTCGATGGGGCGCAGGCCGAGGCGGGCGATGCGGGAGAGGTCGGTGTCGGTCAGGGTGGCGGACATGGTGCCGCCGTCCTGCCACAGTCCCCAGGCGATGGAGGTGGCGGGCAGTCCGGCGGCCTGCCGGTGTCGGGCCAGTTCGTCGAGGAAGGCGTTGCCGGCGGCGTAGGCGGCCTGTCCGGCAGGGCCGACCAGTCCGGCGATCGACGAGTAGAGGACGAACGCGGTGAGCGGCCGGTCGGCGGTCAGCTCGTGCAGATTCCAGGCGGCGTCGGCCTTCGCGGCGAGGACCTCGTCGACCTGGTCGGCGGTGAGCGAGGCAAGGACGCCGTCGCGGCTGATGCCGGCCGCGTGCACCACGGCGCTGATCGTGGGATGCCGGTCCAGCAGGCCGGCCAGGGCGGTGCGGTCGGTGACGTCGCAGGCGGCGACGTGCACGCGCGCACCCAGCCCGGTCAGTTCCGTGGTGAGGTCGGCGACGCCGGGAGCCTCCGGGCCGGTGCGGCTGACCAGCAGCAGGTCGCGGACGCCGTGCCGGGTGGCCAGGTGGCGGGCCAGGGCGGCGCCCAGGGCGCCGGTGCCGCCGGTGATCAGTACCGTGCCGTCACCCCAGTCGGGGTGCGTCTGCGGTGCCGGTCCGGCCGGGACGAGCCGGGGCACCATCACCTCGCCGTCGCGGATACGCAGGTCGGGTTCGTCGCCGAGGGCCTCGCGCAGCAGGGCGGTCCGGGAGGCGTCGGTGTCGTCGGTGTCGACGAACACGACGCGGCCGGGATTCTCGGTGCGGGCGCTGCGGACCAGGCCGGCGACGGCAGCGGCGGTGAGCGGGTCGTCGGCGGGCGGGACGACGACGAGGCGGGGACCGGGTTCGCCGGTCAGGTGGTCGCGGAGCACGGCGAGGGTGTCGTGCACGGCGGTGCGGGCCCGGGTGGCCGGCGAACCCGGGCCGGTTGCGGCCACCCGGACGATCAGGAGGTCCGGCGGGGCGGTGCCGTTCGCGTTCGCCGCCGGGGCGTGGCCGGGCGCCGGGTGCGGCTGCCACTGCGGCCGGTAGCGCAGGTCGGTGGCGGAGGGGCGGAACTGGTCCGGGTCGGCCGGGCGCAGGGTGAGTTGGCGGACGGTGGCGACCGGGTCGCCGGTGTCGTCGGTGACGGTGAGGCGGACGGATTCCGGTCCGAGTGGGGTGATTCGGGCGCGCAGGATGGTCGCCCGGGTGCCGGTCAGGTGCACGCCGGCCCAGGCGAACGGCAGCCGGGCCGGGCTGTCGGCGGCGACGCCGGGCAGCAGGGGGTGCAGCGCGGCGTCGAGCAGCGCCGGGTGCACGGTGAACCCGGTGTTGTCGGGACCGGTGATCTCCGCGTACAGGTCGTCGCCGTGGCGGTGCAGGCGTTGCAGGCCGCGGAACTGCGGGCCGTAGTCGTAGCCGTGCTCGGTCAGCCGGTCGTACAGGTCGTCGAGGTCGATCTCGGTGGCGGCGGCCGGGACGCGGGTGTCCGGGTGCTCGTCGGGCGGGGTGTCGTCCAGTACGGCGGTGGCGTGGCGCTGCCAGGGGGTGTCGTCGGTGGCGGCGGCGCGGGTGAACACCTCTGCGGTGCAGCGGCCGTCGTCGTGGCCGGTGACGGTGACCTGTAGGTCGAGCGGCTGGTCACCGGGCAGGGTGACGGGCGTGGTCGTGACGAGGTCGACCAGATGGGGGTGCCCGGTGCGGGCGCCGACGGTGGCGAGCAGATCGGCCAGGGCGACGCCGGGGAGCACGACGGTGCCGTGCAGGCGGTGGTCGGCAAGCCACGGTTGGGCGGTGGTGGACAGTTCGCCGGTGAACACGGTCGTGTCGCCGGCGGCGAGGGTGACGGCCGCGGTGAGCAGCGGGTGCCCGGCGGGCCGCAGACCGGCGTCGACGCCACTGGCCGGATGCATCCAGTAGCGGCGGCGCTGGAACGGGTAGGTCGGCAGGGCATGGCGGCGGGCGCCGGTGTCGGCGAGGATGGCGGGCCGGTCGATGCCGGCGCCGTTGGCCCAGAGTGTGGCGGCCGCGGTGCGCACGGCGTCCGGTTCGGGTTGGTCGCGGCGCAGGGTGGGGATGGTGGTGAGGGTGTCGGCGGCCAGTGCGCTGAGCACGGCGTCGGGCCCGATCTCGAGCAGGGTGCGGGCGCCGAGCCGGTGGGCGGTGCGGATTGCGTCGTGGAATCGGACGGTGGAACGGACCTGCCCCACCCAATACTCCGGATCCG
>NZ_PNOZ01000158.1:0-2879 GCF_002879555.1 Verrucosispora sp. ts21
GGGGGCGCCCCGGTCGCATCGGGCGCCCCCATCTGTCGTCACGATCGGGTCAGGGTCGCGAACCCTGGCCGTCGGTGTGCGCCAGCCGCTCGGCCGGGATCACCCCGAGCCGGCCGGCCTGGTAGTCCTCGAAGGCCTGGATCAGCTCGTCACGGCTGTTCATCACGAACGGGCCGTACTGGGCGACCGGCTCGCGGATCGGCTGACCGCCCATGATGTACAGATCCAGCGTCGGCGTGCGGCTGTCCTGCCGGGCGTTGGCCCTGAACCGCAGCGCGTCACCGGGGCCGTGCACCGCGAGCTGCCCGGTGCGTACGCCACGGCCGTTGGCGCCGATCGTGCCGCGCCCGCCCAGCACGTAGACCAGGGCGTTGAAGTCGGGCCGCCAGGGCAGGTCGACCTGCGCCCCCGGCTCCACCGTCACGTGGGTCACGGTGATCGGGGTGTACGTCGAGCCCGGCCCCTGGTGTCCGGCGATCTCACCGGCGATCACCCGGATCAGCGCGCCGCCGTCCGGCGTGGTGAGCAGAGCGGCCTGGTTGCCCCGGATGTCCTGGTACTTCGGCGGGCTCATCTTCGCCACCTTGGGCAGGTTGACCCAGAGTTGGGTGCCGTGGAACAGGCCGCCGCTGACCACCAGGTGCTCCGGCGGCGCCTCGATGTGCAGGAGGCCACTGCCGGCCGTCATCCACTGGGTGTCACCGTTGGTGATGGTGCCGCCACCGCCGTGCGTGTCCTGGTGCTCGAAGATCCCGTCGATGATGTAGGTGACGGTCTCGAAGCCCCGGTGCGGGTGCCAACTGGTGCCCCGTGGCTCGCCCGGGGCGTACTCGACCTCGCCCATCTGGTCCAGGTGCAGGAACGGGTCCAGCTCGCTGGTCGGTACCCCGGCGAAGGCCCGGCGCACCGGGAAGCCCTCGCCCTCGAAGCCGCTCGGCGCGGTGGTCAGCCGGCGGACCGGCCGGATGGTGGTGGTGGACTCGTCGAGCCGGGGCAGTCGGGGCAGGACGAGGACGTTGTCGACGGTGATCGCGGGCATCGGAGGCTCCTTCAACTGTCGCTGTGTGCGGGGCTGGCGGTGGCCTGCAGCCGCTGGCCGAGTCGGGTGAAGATCCTGGTCAGGCAGGCGATCTCGGCGTCGTCGAGGTCGTCCATCAGGTGCGTGCGTACCGAGTGCAGGTGATGCGGTGCGGCCTCGCGCAGGGCCAGCAGGCCGGCAGCGGTGAGCACCGCCTCGCTGCCCCGGCCGTCCTGCGCACACGGCTGCCGCGCCACCAGGCCGCGCCGTTGCATCGAGGAGATCTGGTACGTCAGTCGGCTGGGTGAGAAGACCAGTCGGCCGGCCAGTTCGCCCATCCGCAGGCGTTGCCCGGGGACCTCGCTGAGCAGCACGAGCACGTGGTAGTCGGCGAGGCTCAGCTCGCTTGTGGCGCGCAGATCCTCCTCCAACCGGGTGAGCAACCGCTGGCTGGCTTCGATGTACCCCCGCCAGGCGGCCAGGCGGTCGGCGCTCAAGCTCTCGGTCATGCCCCCACGGTAGCACAAACTAAAATTTGAACTATCTCGCCAGACTGCTGCCCGGCAAGCGGGTCAGCGCGGTCAAGGGGGCAGATATTGAAGGTTTGAATGACAGTCTCGGGACTGACCGTCACGGGTACGCGATCCGCCCCCGACCGTGACCGGTCGGGGGCGGCAGGACTCGTGCGTGTGTCGGGTGCGGTCAACTTGCGGTCTGCGGGGCGCGCCCACCCAGGTGCAGCCGACCCATCAGTTGGCGGGCCTGCTCGGCCACGTCCGAGTCGACGATGACCGCGTACTGGTTGGCGCGCAGCGAACTGGCCGAGGTGAAGTCGCGCTTGCCGCCCGTCATGGCGTGGGCGACCGCGCCGAACACCGCGCCCCAGATCGCACCGATGACCAGGCCGGCCAGGATCACTGCGATCCAGTTGCCGACGGTGAAGATGCCGAACAGTAGGCCGATGAACAGACCGAACCAGGCACCGGTGCCGGCGCCGATCAGACCGGCACGAGCGGTCGTCATCCGGCCCAGCACGGTCTCCACCAGGGTCAGATCGGTGCCGACGATCGCGCTGCGTTCCACCGGAAACCGGTTGTCGGCCAGGTGATCCACCACCCGTTGGGCGGAGGGATAGTCCGGGTAGGCCCCGATCGTCACGGTCGGCGGGCCGAACTGCGGACCGTGCCCGTCGCCGCTGGGCGCCGCGGTACGGCCACCCGGCCCCGACGGGAGGGTGCCGCCACCGGTCACGCCCGGCTGCCAGGCCGGGGGATTCGACTGTGTGGTCATGGGTCTCCTCCTTCGTCGCTCAACGCGTTCCCGCCCGATGGCAGCGGTAACGCGTTCGCGCCGGTCGGGCGGGCCGGCGAACCGGACGATCGGCCGTCGACGCTGGAGGTGACAGCCGCTGGAGGTGACACAGGCGTCGGTGACGCAGGCCTGGGCCCCCCGCCGATGCCCGAAGGCGGTGGCGAGGGGCCCAGGAAGGTGCGATCAGGTGCAGTTGGTGCCGTTGAGGGTGAAACCACTCGGCGCCGGCAGGCTGCTACCGCTGTAGGTGCCCTGGTAGCCGATGCTGACGGTGTTGCCGCTGAACAGGCTGCCGTTCCAGTCGGCGTTACGCACCGTGATCCGGTCGCCGGACTGGCTCCAGACGCCGTTCCAGCCGTTGCTCAGCTGTACCCCGGAGCCGGCGTTGAAGGTCACGGTCCAGCTGTTCAACGAGCTGCCGCGGTTGGTCACCCGGATCTCGGCGGTGAAGCCACCGGTCCAGGTGTTCGGGGTGAAGGTCACCGTGCAACCGGAGCCACCGGGCGGCGGGGTGCTGGCCGGCGGGGGAGTGGTGGGCGGCGGCGTGGTC
>NZ_PNOZ01000159.1:0-2743 GCF_002879555.1 Verrucosispora sp. ts21
ACTGGCTCCACGAGCAGGACAGCAAACGCGGCCGGCGGGTCGAGTACTCCCTCGGTGTCGGGGTACTCGTTGGAGTGCAGAGGTGAGTACGGCTGATCTTGCGGAGGTCAGGCGTCGTGGTGGGCACCTTGTTCGTCACGGTGGGTTGTGTCTTGCAGGCGCAGGCGGGTGAGGCCGAGCATGTCGATCAGCCATCCGGGTCCGCCGGTGATGCCGCGGGCGCGTAGGAGGGTGTCGACCTCGTGGTGGGTCGCCGGAGTGGTGCGGGCGAGGAAGTCCTCGCAGATCTGGAGCAGGAGTGGCAGGAGATCGCGGTGGTTGGTGTCGCTGGTGGTCGCGGGGTCGTCCGGGGTGGCCGGGGTGGGCATCAGGCGACGTTCTCGATGGCGGTGAGGCGGTTCTTGAGTCGGTAGCTGGGGCCGTTGATGGGGACGACGTCGCAGTGGTGCAGGAGCCGGTCGAGGATGGCGGTGGCCAGGACCTCGTCGCCGAAGACCTGACCCCATTCGCCGAAGCCTTTGTTCGAGGTCAGCAGGGTGGAGCCCTTCTCGTAGCGTTTCGAGATCACTTGGAAGACGAGGTTGGCCTCGGGTCGTTCGAGGGGTTGGTAGCCCACTTCGTCGATGACCAGGACGGTGGGGCGTAGGTAGGTCTGCAGCTTGCGAGCCAGGCGGCCGATCGCGTCGGCGGCGGTGAGGTGGCGGACCATGTCGTCGAGGGTGGTGAAGTAGACGGTGAATCCGGCTCGGCAGGCGGCGACCGCGAGGGATACGGCGATGTGGGTCTTGCCGACGCCGGGCGGGCCGAGGAGAGCGACGTTGGCTTTGGCCTGCACGAACGCGAGGGTGGCGAGGTCACGGACCTTGCGGGGGTCCAGGTCGGGTTGGAAGCTGAAATCGTAGTCGTCGAGGGTCTTGTGGTGTGGCAGCTTCGACAGGCGTAGCCCGGCGCGGAAGCGGCGTTCGTCGCGGACGGCGAGTTCCTCTTCCAGGACGAGGTCGAGGAACTCCAGGTAGCCCATGGCTTCGGTGTCGGCCCGGTCGGTGAGTTCCCGCAGTGTCTTGGCCAGGTGAGGCAGGCCGAGTTTGGTGGCGCTGGCGTGGATGCGGTTGGTGACCAGCTCACTCACTTCGAGACGTCCTTCAGGTGTGGGCGGTGGGTGAACGGGCTGGCCGCAGCGATCTGCTCATAGACCGACAGCGGCCGGGCCTCGACGGCGATCTGGGCGGCGGCGGCGCGGTTGAGCAGGGCTTGCAGCGGTCCCTGGCCGCCGTTGTGGCGGGCCGGTCGGCGTGTGGTCGGCTGCCCGCCGTCGGGGTCGCCGGTGGTGACGGCACGGGTGTGTCCGTCGGGCAGACCGTCCCAGTGGCTTTCGTCGACGACGCGGGCGCCGCGGCCCACGGCCCGCTGGTGCGTGGCCAGCAGCGTGGTGCCGTCCAGGCCGGGCACGGTGGCGTGGATGGTGACGGTGGCGGCGCTCGCCCGAATCTCCACGAGCTGGCGGTGGCGGACCCGTCGGGCCGGCACGGAGTAGAGGTTGCCGGCGTAGGCGACCAGGCAGTCCTTGCCGACGTGCCGCAGATGCCGGTCGGCGACCACATACGCCCTGGCCGGGATCGGTCGCAGCGCGGCGTGGTCACGGACCGCCCGCACGCCGATGATCTCGCCGTGGGTGCGATGCCGCACGGCCCGCCGCTGCGGCACCCAGGCCACGAACGTGGCATCGAGCTCGGCCAGCGACGAGAACGCCCGCCCGGCCAGGACATGATCACGGACGATGGTGACCTGCCGTTCGACCCGCCCTTTGCCGGTCGGCCGATAGGCGGCCAGCACGTCGATGTCGAAGTCGTAGTGCCCGGCGAACGCGACCGCTTCCGGGTGCAGCGGCACCGCCTGGCCTGGGGCGACGTGCCGGCGGACCACGGTCTTTGTCCGGTCGTAGACGATCGCGCCGGGGACCCCGCCGAAGTGCGCGAACGCCCGCCGGTGACACTCCCAGAACGCGGCCAGGTCCTGGCTGGTGGTGAAGCAGCAGAACGGATCCCGCGAGTACGACAGCACCATGTGGAACGAGTACACCTTCGGGATTCCGACGTGAGCGAGGATGCCGCCCTCGTCGCCCCAGTCCACCTGCGCCTGCGCACCCGGGACGACCTCGAACCGGCGGTGCAGCCCCGCCAGCTGATCCGGGCTGATCCCCAACTCCGCGGCGATCCGCGGCCGAGCCTGCTGCAGATACAACTTCACCCGCTGGTAGTTACCGGTGAACCCGTACTGCTCGACCAGGCGTTCGTGGATCACCGTGCCCTTGAGCAGCAACTCCGCCCGCAACCACGCATCGACCACATGCGCGAACACATCGATCAACTGCCCACGAGCCGGCCGCGCCGCAACCGGCGGCACCACCTCGCCACCACCAGCAGCCAGGTACTTCTTCACCGTCCGCCAGTTCAGGCCCGTCTCACGAGCGATCTCCGAGACACTCGCACCAGCCTCGTGCAACGCCCGGAACCGGCGCACATCCAGCCACCGCTGCCCATCCAACGCCCCCACCGCCAGCCGCCCCACGCCGGTCCGATCACGACCCGAGCAGCCTCACCCTCAGTCACCCGCTGACGACGGACAAACGGTGCGCACCTCTGCAAGATCAGCTGTACGTAGCTCTGCACTCCAGGCCGTACCCCGACACTCGGCTGGTCGATCGGCGAGGCCGAACGCGCCGCCATCACCGCCCTACCCGCCC
>NZ_PNOZ01000015.1:0-107721 GCF_002879555.1 Verrucosispora sp. ts21
TCGCCGGTGGCGAGTACACGGTTGACGCGGATCTGTTCCTGCGGACTCCGGCGGACGTCGAGGCTGGTGCGTACACCTCGACGCTGACCCTGTCCCTGTTCGAGTAGGAAACCGACGGTGCGGGCCACCCTGACGGGTGGCCCGCACCCCGGTGCTGCGACACCTGCCGCCAGTGCCGTACGGCCGACGCCGGGCAGCTTCGCCCGGGTCCCGACGCGGCCCGCAGCAGCGCCCGCCATGATGAGACGGTGAAAATCCTGTCCATCCAGTCCTCGGTCGCCTACGGCTACGTCGGCAACTCTGCCGCCGTGTTTCCGCTGCAACGACTCGGGCACGAGGTCTGGCCGGTACTGACCGTGCACTTCTCCAACCACACCGGGTACGGCGCGTGGCGCGGGCCGCTGCTGGCCCCGGCCGACGTCGCCGAGGTGATCGCCGGTATCGCCGACCGGGGCGTCCTCGGTGACGCCGACGCGATTCTCTCCGGCTACCAGGGCGACCCGGCGATGGGCGCGGTGATCCTCGACGCGGTGAGCCTGGTCAAGACCGCCAACCCGGACGCCGTCTACTGCTGCGACCCGGTCATGGGCGACGTGGGCCGGGGCATGTTCGTCCGGCCGGGCATCCCCGAGTACCTGCGCGACGTGGTGGTGCCCCGAGCCGACATCGTCACCCCGAACCAGTTCGAGCTGGAGTTCCTCGCCGGCCGCCGGACCGACTCGGTGGTGGATCTGCTGGCCGCCGTCGACATCGTCCGGGCGAGCGGGCCACGGCACGTCCTGGTCACCAGCGTGCTGCACGGTGCCGTACCGGCGGGATCGCTGGACGTGGTGGCGGTCTCCGACGAGGGCGCCTGGGCGGTGACCACCCCGCTGCTGCCGATCAACCCGAACGGCGGCGGCGACGTCACCGCCGCGCTCTACCTCGCGCACCTTCGGATCAGCGGCTCGCCGGCCATCGCGCTGGAACGGACCACCGCCTCGATCTTCGCCGTGCTGGAGGCGACCCTGGCCGCCGGCACCCGCGAACTCCAGCTGATCGCCGCCCAGGAGGCGATCGCCCACCCGCCGAACCGGTTCCCGGCCCGCCGCCTGCGTTAGCTGCTCAGGCCGGAGGCCACCGCCCCGGGCTGGGGAGGTGGCCTCCGGATTGTTCGAGCGGTCCGACCGCCACCGCCCCGTGACCAGCCGATTGGTGATCACCTCGGCGGGCCGGTGCGGTGGCGGCCGATCAGGCTAGCGGCAGGAGTTCAGTACGCCCACCACGCCGACACCCGGGTTCTTCAGCGGCAGCTTGGTCGACGAGGCCGGGCAGCTCGGCACGGACACGTCGTAGATGCCGCGGCCGAACGTGGCGGCGGTCAGCTGCCGGCTCGGCTCGTGGTAACGCAGGTACATCACCGGAGCCTGCGGCAGGTTCTTGCCGAGCGCGGCCCACTCCCCGCCGTTCCAGGCGGAGAGGAAGACGCCGACGTCGGTGCCGACCATCAGCAGACCGTCGGAGGTCGGGACGATCGAGTTGACCGGAGCGTCGGGCAGGCCCTGCCCGATGTTGCTCCAGGTCTGCCCACCGTCGCGGGTCATCAGCACGTGCGCCCGGCTGCTGCCCGAACGGAAGGCGGAGAAGGTCGCGTACGCGATCTTGGCGTCCTTCGGGTTGACCGCGATCCGGGTGACCCAGGTGCCCGGCAACTGCGCCGAGTTCACCTCGTTCCAGGTGGCGCCGAGGTCACGGGTCCACCAGACCTTGCCGTCGTCGGTGCCCACGTAGAGGGTGTTGCTGTCGCTGGGCGCGACGGCGACAGTGGTGATCGTGCCCCACGGGTAGCCGGACGGGTCGTTCGGGCCACCGTTGGTCAGGTCAGGGCTGATCGGGGTCCAGGTACGACCGTTGTCCGTCGACCGGTTGAGGATGTTGCCGGCGTAGTACATGACGTTCGGGTCGTTCGGGTCGAACAGCAGCGGGGTCAGCCAGTTACGCCGCTGCGAGGTGGTCTGGCCGGTACCGATGGTCTGCCGCGGCGTGCCACCGGCGTTCTCCGACCGGTAGCAGGAACCGTACTGGCTGCACCCGAAGACGATGTTCGGGTTCTCCGGGTGGATGATGGTCTGCAGACCGTCACCACAGCCGATGGCCTCCCACGGGCCGAGGCGGCCGTTGTAGCCGCGGTTGCAGCCGTTGTCCTGGGCGCCGGCGACCTTCAGGCTCGGGTCGGTCTCCGCCACGTCGACGGTGTAGAACTGGGTGTACCGCTCGTCGGTGGCCTTCACCCAGCCGGCCGCGCCGTTCTGCTCCGAGCGGTAGACGCCGCCGTCGTTGCCGAGGTAGACCCGGCCCGGCACCTTCGGGTCCCAGCGCATGACGTGCTGGTCGGCGTGCGGACCGCGCACCGAGGAGAAGCTCTGCGCGCCGTTGGTGGAGCGCATCAGGTTGACACCCATCAGGAACAGGTGGTCGGCGTCGGCCGGGTCGACCCAGATCTTGCCGAACCACCAGCTGAAGGTCGACTGCGAGGCCTGGTTCGCGTTGACCGGCATCAGCGTCCAGCTGTCACCGCCGTTGTCGGAGCGGTAGAACGCCCGGAACGGGCCGATGGCGGTGCCCACGTACGCGTAGAGGCGCTGCGGGTTGTTCGCCGCGACGGCCAGGCCCCAGCGGCCCTGGTCGGCGTCGGTGGGCAGACCGTTGGTCATCCGCTGCCAGGTCTCACCGCCGTCGTTCGAGCGCCAGAGGCTGGAACCGGGGCCACCGTAGGTGCGCTGGTGCGGCTCGCGCAGGTGGTCCCACATCGCCGCGTACACCCGGTTGGGGTTGCTCGGGTCGATGATCACCTCGGTGGCGCCGGTGGTGTCGTTCAGCGGGGCGAGCACCTGACGCCAGTTGTCACCGCCGTCCTCGCTGAGGTAGACGCCGCGCTCGCCGCCGGGAATGAACAGGTTGCCGCTGGCCGCCGCGAAGATCCGGTCCTCGTTGGTCGGGTCGATCGCGAGCCGGCCGATGGCGTGGCTGTCGGTCAGACCGACCCGCTCCCAGGAGCCCCCGCGGTCGGTGGAGCGGTAGATGCCGTCACCACCGAAGGTGATGGAACCACCGCCCGGCTGGGCCTCACCGGTGCCGGCGAACAGGACGCCTTCGCTGGTCATGGCCAGCGCACCGATGGGCTGGGACCAGCTGTCCGGCCAGACCGGGGTGAAGGTGTCACCGGCATCGCTGGACTTCCACACACCACCGGAGGCGGCGGCGATGAACAGCTGGTCCGGCACCTGCGGGTCGACCACGAGGTCGGGGACCCGGCCACCGATGTTCAGCGGACCGAAGAAGTCCCACTCCTGGTTGCCGAGCTTGCGGTAGCTGTTCTTGGTGCGGACGGCGAGCTGGTTGGCCTGGCTCCGGGCGTTGGCGTACTGGGTGACCGACAGGCTGGTGCTGCCGTCACTCAACCGCTGGGCGGTCATCCACTCGTCCGGCATCTCCATGGGGCCGGTCGGCAGGTTGGTGGCCAGCGACGGTTCAGCAGCGGGGGGTGGGCTGGACGACGCGGCCAACGCGACCGTGGCGAGCAGCCCGACCACAGCTGTCGCCGCCAGTCCGCGATAGTGCCTCGCGAACGTGAGTTTCATGGGGGTCTCTCCTGATCCGGACACGAACGGTCCTTGCTGCGCACGCTAGATCGCTGGTCGGTGCACGTCACCGATCAACTGTCGAGGAAACCCCCGGTCTGGTTAGGACAATTGTCGAGGCGGGTCATCCGCCGCTGCGGAACTCGGGCAGACCGGCGTCCTCGGAATCGGGTCCCACCACGACGGTCAGGCTGGAGCCGTCAGCACACAGCGCCGAGGCACGCAGGTACATGCGCCGCGCCTCGGTCCGGGCCAACACCTCGGTCTCGAAGATCTCGTCCTCCACGCGCAGCACATCGATGTCCGTGCGCTGCTCATAGTGTGCGCGAACGTCCAGTGGAGACATCCGCAGGGTCGCCTCAACCGTGGTCAGCACGCCCTGCTGCACGACGGCGGTGACCCGGGAACCCTCCGGCAGGGCCAGACCCGGCACCTCGGCCTCGACCTCCGGATCGTCCATCGGCACCCGGTCACAGCTGGGCAGATTCGCCAACAGGTCGCGTCCGCCGCCGGGTGACGGTGCCGCCGAGCCGCCACCACAGGCGGCCAACAGCGGGAGGACGACGACGGTGGCGACCAGTACCCGCAATCTCATCGCAGCAGGATGCCAGCTCATCGCAGCACCCGCCAGCGTCGTACGGCAAGCAGCAACACGATGATGATCACGGCAGTGATCAGCATCAACAGGATGGTGACGAGGGAACCGTACGCGAAGCCGGAGAACTCGAAGACCTGGTCGAAGATGTACACCGGCAGGTACAGCGTGGCGTTTGCGGGTCGGCCGTCGGTGAGCACGTACGCGGGCACGAAGTTGACCTGGAGGGTGAGGATGATGTCCCGTACCGCCAGCAGCACCAGCACCGGGGCGAGCAACGGCAGGGTGAGCCGGCGCAACTGTCCGAACGGTCCGCAGCCCTCCAACGCCGCCGCCTCGTACAGCCGTCCGTTGAGCAGCCGGCGGGCGGCGAGCACCACCACGAAGCCCTCACCGATGGGGAAGGCCAGCATCAACACCACCCCGATGCGGGCCGTGGTCGGGTCGGCGAGCCAGTTGTAGCCCTGGTGACCGAACAGCCCGAGAAGCTGGTTCAGTGGCCCGTACAGCGGGTTGAGCACCCACAGGAACAGCACCGCCAGAGCCACGTCGGGGATGACGGTGGGCAGGTAGACGGCGGTGCGGAACCAGCGGCCACCCGGGCGGGGGGCGGCGAGCAGCAGACCGAGCCCCACCGCGGCGACGAACCGTACCGGCACGGCGAGCGCCACGTGGAACAGGGAGGCTTCCATGCTGTCGAGCAGGAACCGGTCGTCGAGCATCCGACGGATGTTGTCCAGCCCGATGAACTGCGGGTCCCGGGTCAGGCCGGTGTGGTCGGTGAACGCGTACCCGAGGTTGAGCAGTGCCGGCACCGCGACCAGCAGCGCCACCGCGATGGCGTACGGGGCGAGGAACGCCCAGCCGGTCAGGGGCCGCCGGGGACGGCTCATCGCCGTCGGCCGGTGGTCGCGTCGAACCGGTGCAGCCGATCGGCGCGCAGCCGCACCTCGTCTCCGCCAGCCACGCCGGGGCGAGGGCCGGTGCGCACGATCAGCCGGGTGCCGTCCGGGCAGCGGGTCGACAGGTTCGCCTCGCTGCCCAGCGACTCCACCGCCTCGACGGTGGCGGTGACCGGCCCGGCGTCGTCGAGGGCCAGATCCTCCGGCCGTACGCCGATGGTCAGGGTGGCGTCGCCGCCGAGCACTCCGCCGCCGGGTACCAGGTTCATCGGCGGGCTGCCGAGGAATCCGGCGACGAAGGTGTCGGCGGGCTCGTCGTACACCTGCTGGGGTGGGCCGACCTGGCGGATCTGCCCGTCGGCGAGCACCACCACCCGGTCGCCGAGGGTCATCGCCTCGTGCTGGTCGTGGGTGACGTGGATGGTGGTGGTGCGCAGTTCCCGGTGCAGGGCCAGCAGGTCGGTGCGGGTGGCGAAGCGCAGCGGACCGTCCAGGCTGGCCAGTGGCTCGTCGAGCAGGTAGACGCTCGGGTCGCGCAACAACGCCCGGGCCAGCGCCACCCGTTGACGCTGGCCGCCGGACATCTGGTCGGGGTAGCGGTCCAGCAGGTCGTCGATGCCGAGCCGCTGCGCGGCGACCCGGGCCCGCTGCTCCGCCTCGGCCCGGCGCACCTTGCGCACCCGCAGCCCGAAGGTGAGGTTGCCCAGCACGGTCAGGTGCGGAAAGAGCGCGTAGTCCTGGAAGACCATGGCCACCGCCCGCCGGGGCGGCGGGACCGTGGCGACGTCGACGTCGTCGACCAGGATCCGGCCGCTGTCGGGCCGGTCCAGGCCGGCGATCAGCCGCAGGATTGTCGACTTGCCGGACCCGGAGGGGCCGACCAGGGTGATCAACTCCCCGGCCGCCACCTCCAGGTCCACGCGATCGACGGCGGGTTTGCCGCCGTACGAGCGGGTCAGGGCCTCCAGTCGGATGACGCCTCTCACTTGCCCACCGAGAACAGTGGACGGACCCGATCCTCCAGTTGGCGCAGCCCGTCCTCGCGGTCGATGCGGCCGTAGAAGACCTCGGCCAGCAGGCTGTTGCCCTCCTTCTCCACCCGCGACCAGCTGCCGGTACGGGGGGTGGCCCGCAGGTACGGTTCCGCGTCGAGGAACACCTGCGAGGACCGGGGCGCCTTGGTCGGGTCGAGGAAGGCGGGGGAGTTCGCCACCTCCAGCCGCGACGGCACCGTACGACCCGACTCGGCGAGGGTGCGCTGCCCGGCGTCGCCCATCGCGTACTCGATGAAGCGCCACGCCGGGCGGTGGTCGGCCAGGCCGGCGCTCATGCAGTACGCGTCGCTGTGCAGGATCGACGCCGGCTTCCCGCCCGGTGCCACCGGCAGCGGTGCGACGTCCCAGGTGAAGTCGGTGATGGTGCGCAGGGTGGGCACGGCGACCCGGCTGTTGAGGTACATGCCGAGGGTGCCGCGCAGGAACCGGGCCTCACTGGACTCGCTCTGCTCCTCGGCGTCCGGCGGCACCACACCGTGGCGCGACTGGAGGTCGAGGAACCAGTCGACGGCCGCCCGGGAGGACGGGTTGTCGGTGAGGGTCAGCCGGTTCGGCTTGTCCGGATCGTCGACCAGCTCACCACCGTTGGACCAGACGAACGGGGCGAGCCGGGGCAGCGACGGGTCGACACCGACGCCGTAGCGGCCGTCGCGGGTCAACGCCTTCGCCGCGGCGAGGAAGTCGTCCCAGGTCCAACCCGCGGTCGGGGCGGGAATGCCGGCGGCGGTGAACAGGTCGACGTTGTAGTAGACGACGAGCGAGGACAGGTTCTGCGGCAGGCAGGTCAACTCCAGACCGTCGAACCGGAACGCGTCAAGGGACCGCGGGCTGAAGTCGCTCTCCCGGATCGCCTCGCTGGAGTCCAGGTACGCCTGCACCGGCTCGATCGCCCCCTGCGCGGCGAACTGCCCGTAGCGGCGGTAGTTGAGCAGGAACACGTCCGGCGGCTGGCCCCCGGCGAACGAGGTGGTCAACCGCGCCATCAGTTCGTCCTGGGTGGCCACGGGGGAGAGGGTGACCGGGATGTCCGGGTGGGCGGAGGTGAAGCCGGCGACCAGGTCCCGGTAGCCGGCGATCTCCTCGGCGTCACCGAACAACACCACGGTGATGCCGCTGTCGTCCGTCGCCTTGTCACCGGACGAGCATCCGGTGCCGACCAGCAGCACCGTCAGCAGGGTGGCGCAGGCGCGCCGCCAGAGGGAGGTCATCGGTTTCCTTTCGAGCGAAGCGCCGCCAGTGGATCGTCGGCCAGCAGGACCCGCTGGGCGAGCAGAAACACAAGTACGCACGGCGCGGTGGCGATCACGCTGCCGGCCATCAGCAGCGGCCAGTCCGTCGGATTGAGCAGCAGCAGGAACCGCAGCCCCAACGGCCAGGTGTAGCGGTCGCCGCTGCTCAGATAGAGCAGCGGGTCGATGAAGTTGGACCAGTGGAAGGTGAAGGCGAGCACCGCCACGGCAAGCGTCGCCGGTTTGACCTGCGGCATCGCCAGCCGCCGCCAGATGGTCAACCACCCGGCGCCCTCCAGCCGGGCGGCCTGCAACTGGCTGTCCGGGATGCCGCCGAAGCTCCAGGCGTACAACAGGATCAGGAACGGGCTGACGGCCAGCGCCGCCGGCGCCAGCAACGGCAGGTACGTGTCGACCGCGCCGAAGAGCCGGAACACCTCGAACCGGGTGGCCCACACGGCGGTGACCGGCACCAGCAGCACGACCAGCAGCGCGAGCAGTGCCCGCCGGCGCGCGGTCCCGGACAACAGCCGCAGCCCGAATCCGGTCAACGCGGCCACCAGCACGGTCAGCGGTACGGCCAGCGCCACCACCAGTGCCGAGTTGGCCAGGTAGCGCGCCAGCGGCACCAGTTCCGGCAGCCGGGTGTACGCGGCGGTGGTGGGATCGGCCGGCCACAGTTCCAGGGTCCGTGGCGGTGGGGAACCGGCCGGTCGCAGCGAGCCGACCAGCATGAACCACAGTGGTGCGACGAAGATCGCCGCGACGATGGCGGGCACGACGAACCGCCCGAGCCATCGCCCGACCACCGCGCCACCCCCTGCTTTCCGGAACCCTCGGCCGAACCTAGGGATCGGCCCGCCATCGGTCATCGGGCACCTGTCGAAGATCTCGAAGGCAGGTTGCTACGTGTGTCGCAGATGGTCTACTCCTCGGGCCGATGCTGCCCGGTCAGCCGGGCCAGCTTGAGCCCCAGATGCAGGCAGAGCCGCTCGTCGCCGTCCTTGAGGTCGGTGCCAGCGAGTTCCTCGATCCGTTGCAGTCGGTAGTAGAGGGTGGTGCGGTGCAGCCGCAGCCGGGCGGCCGTGGCGTGCGCGTTGCCGGCCTGGTCCAGGTACCGCTCAAGTGTGGTCAGCAGGACCTGACTGCCCGGGGTGGCCAGCAGTCGGGCCAGCCCGGGATGCACGTCGGCCACCGTGAGCTGCTGGTCGCCGAGTCGGGCCAGCGCCCGGTAGCTGCCCAGACCGGACCAGAAGACGACCCGGCCCAGCGCCGGCAGTTGCGCACCGACCCGTGCCGCGTGCAGGGCCTCGACGTACGACTCGGCGGCGTCGGCCAGCCGCGCCCGCGTCTGACCGACACCGACCACCGTACGTTCCACCGAGCCGAGCGCGCGGGTGACGTGTTGCAGGTCCTCGTCGAGTTGACGGGCGGCCGCCTCGGGAGCGGGTCGTCCGGCGACCGGCTCGGCCGGTAGCAGCAGCACGCCGTGGTCGTGGCGGATCAGATGCAGGGCCTCCCTGATGCCGGCCCGTCGGCGGGCGGCCACCAGCGCCTGTTCCAGCGCGATCCGGGCCAACTCGTCCGGCTGCCGCTGCGCGGGTGCGACAAGCCGTGCCACAAGCGCCGTCCGGGGCCCGTCGGCGGCGATCATCCCCGCCTCCAGCAGGGCGCGGGCCGCCTGATCGCGGGTCTCCGGGCTGTCGGCGAGCAGCGTACGGGCCGCCTCGGTCTCCCGTTGCGCAGCCAGTTCGCCGAGCAGGTTTTCCCGGTACAGGGCCAGGGAGAGTTCCTTGAGCAGCCCGGTGGCGGTCAGGTCCACGTCGGTCATGGTGCCGTCGGGGTCGATGAACCAGACGTAGCCGAGCAGCAGTTCGTGGTGCCGTACCGGCACGCACAAACGGGGCAGCATGCCCAGGTCCGGTCGAGCCGGAGTGCGTACCGGCCCGCGTGCGTCGGCCAGGCCGAGGTCACGTACCCAGGCGACGACCTCCGGGCTGCTCTGCCGGCGCAGGATCGAGGCCCGGCGGACCTCGTCGGTCAGTCCGTTCTGCTCGCTGTACACGACGACCCGTTGCCGACGGTCCTCGATCAGTGCGGGACGTCCGGCGTGGGCGGCGACGGCGTCGACGATGCGTTGCAGTTCGCCCCGCACCAGCCCCCCTCTCACGTTGTGGATCTCTGGCGGGCGGCAGAACCGCCCCGCGCACCGCCGCCATGATCAGAATCCTGTCTACACCCGGGATAGGCGTACGACCAGGCTGGTTCGTTACAGTCATGCGGATCGTTCTCGCGTTGGCTGTCACATAAACTTGCCCGTGATGAGTCGACCACCGAGCCGGGCTCCCGGTGACCTTCGGGTTCACCTGCGCCGCGCACGCGACCACATGGACCGCCACTACACCGAGGCGCTGGACCTCGCCGCCGTCGCGGCCGTCGCGGGCATCAGCAAATATCACTTCCATCGATTGTTCACCATCACGTACGGGCTCTCGCCGGCCGCGTACCTGTCGCAACGGCGCATCGAACGGGCCCAGGACCTGTTGCGGGCCACAAACCTCACCGTGACCGAGGTCTGCTACGCGGTCGGCTTCGCCAGCCTCGGCTCGTTCAGCAGTCGGTTCCGGGACCTCGTCGGCGAGTCACCCCGCGAGTTCCAGCGCCGCTGGGCGCAGGCCGGCACCCCGCACATCCCGGGCTGTTTCGTGTTCATGTGGGGGTTCGCCGAGCGACGCGGCGACGCCGCAAGCTAGGAGAAGCCGCCCCGGCGCCGACGCGGCCTAGCCTGGCTACCATGATTACGAACGTCTCGCTGACCACCGTTTTCGTCAAGGACATCGACGCCGCCAAGGCGTTCTACATCGACGTGCTCGGCTTCGTCGAACGCACCGACATCACCATCGGCGACGGCTCCTACCGCTGGTGCACCGTCAGCCACCCCGGTCAACCGGAGTTGGAGGTGCACCTGCAACTTCCCGGGCCACCGCTGTCGCCCGAGGTCGCCGAGATGTTCGCCCGGGCGCGCGACGAGGGCAGCCTGTTCGCCCTCGGCCTGGCCGTCGACGACTGCCGCAAGACCTACGACGACCTGCGGGCCAAGGGCGTGGAGTTCCTCCAGGAACCGGCGGACCGTCCGTACGGGGTGGAGGCCGTGGCCCGCGACAACTCCGGCAACTGGCTGGTCCTGGTCGAGCAGAAGGAGTTCAACCCGGCCGACTTCGACTGACCGGCGCACGTCGCGGTCCGCCCCGCCGCCCCGCCCGGCGATCCGTCCCGTCGGGCGGGGTGGGCCGCCACCGGTCAGGACGGCACGCGCGCGGATGCCGAGCGCGGTCGGCCTCAATACGCTGTCCGACATGCGGGTGTTCGACATGATCGTCGACGAGCGGCACCGGGCAGCCGACCTCCTGGACGGGCTGACAGCCGAACAACTCCGCCGGCCGAGCCTGTGTGCGGGCTGGACGGTGCACGACGTCGCCGCTCACCTCACCACCTACCTGCGCTTCGGCCAGTTGAAGATCTACGCCGCGATCGTCACCACCGGCGCCGATTTCGACAGGTTCAACCTCCGGCTGACCCGCCGCGCCGCCCGCCTACCGATCGAGGAGATCGTGGCGACGCTGCGGCGGCACGCCGGCTCCCGCACCACCATCCCGCGCTCCGGCTACGACCCGGTCCTGACCGACGTGCTGCTGCACGACCTGGACATGCGGGTTCCCCTGAACATCGCCCGCGACATCCCGGAGGAACGGCTCCGGGTGGCGTTCCGACACCTGACCGACCAGCCGTCGCCCGGGTACACGATGGGCGACCGGCTGCACGGTCTGCGACTGGAGGCGACCGACACCGGATGGACGCACGGCAGCGGCCCGGTGGTACGCGGTCGCGCCGAAGCCCTGTTGCTCGGCATCGGCGGCCGGCCGTGGGCCTTCGACCAGTTGACGGGCGACGGGCTGGCGCTGCTGCGCACACGGGTGCAGAACCGAACCCGACCGGGGACGATCCGTCGTCTGATGGCACCACTGCGGGTGCTCGCCAGCCCGCCACCACGAGACCGACGCTCCCGCGACGCCGGCGTGCCCAAAGCGCGGTGAGCAGCGCCGTCGACTGACCTGAGCGGACAGTGGAAGCTCAGACGGTGTTGCGGTAGCCGACGCTGATGACCCGGCGGGCCGTCTCTTCGTAGAACTTCGGATCACTCGGGGCGAAGGTGCCGAGACCGTCGACGTACCGGTTGACCATGCAGAAGGCCGCCGCGATCAGGACGGTGTCGTGGATCTCCTCGTCGGTGGCACCCTCGGTGCGGGCCGCCTCGACAAGTTCGGTGGTGACGTCGCGTCCGCTGCGCTGCACCGCCCCGGCGATGTGCAGCAGGGCGCGCAGCTTGGCGGAGATCGGTGCCGTGGCCGGGTCGGCGCGTACCTGGTCGACCAGGGGCATGCCCTCGTCGAGCAGTGCGGCGGCGAACGCCGAGTGCGCCGAGCAGCAGTAGGTGCACTCGTTGAGGCCCGAGACGTACGCGGCGATCAACTCGCGGTCGGCCGTCGGCAGGCTGAGTGGCCCACGCAGCAGGGTCTCCGCCAGTTCCAGCATCGGCTTGCCGGTGACCGGGCGGTACTTCATCGGCCCCCGTACCCCGGGAAACTCGGTCTCGTCCACGCCCAGGTCGATGTGTGCCATGACGTCATGCCCTCATTCGGTCGAGTTGACAGCCCGGTACGGCTCAGCGGTCCAGCACCGGTAGGTAGCCGTGGGTGGCGATCCGTTCGGACGCCTGCGCGTACCACCCTGGGTCGGCCGCCGGTACGGTGCCGAGTCCGTCGACGTACCTGTTGAACATGCAGAAGGCCGCCGCGATCAGGACCGTGTCGTGGATCTCGAGGTCGGTGGCGCCTTCCGTGCGCGCGGCCTCGACCAGGTCGGCGGTGACCTCGCGTCCGCTGACCTGAACGGCGGCGGCGATACGCAGCAGCGCACGCAGCTTCGCGGAGATCGGAGCGCGGTCCGGGTCGGCGTGCACCTGGTCGACCAGGGACATGCCCTCGTCAAGTTGTGCCGCCGCGTAAGCCGAGTGCGCCGAGCAGCAGTAGGTGCACTCGTTGCGGCCGGAGACGTACGCGGCGATCAGTTCCCGTTCCCCCGCGGTGAGGGAGTGTGGTCCGCGCAGCAGCACCTCGACCAGGTCGAGCAACGGTCGGCCGGTCTCGGGTCGGAAGCGCAACGGCCCACGGACGCCGGGGAACTCGGACTCCTGCACCCCTAGATCGATGTGTGCGATGGTGTCACGCTCCTTGACGTCGAAGATGATCCATAGAACTTAGTGAATTGCCTTCGTTCCCTCAAGGGGCTGGCTGTCCTCTGTCGGAATCCCTCCACTGCGGACCTTGCGGTGCTGGCGGCGGTCGACCAGCCGCAGCGACCAGCCCGTCATGGCGGTGGTGACCAGGGCCATCACGACGAGCGCGAGGTACAGCTGCCCGGTCACGATGCCGGCGGCGTGTCCGGCTTGCAGCAGCGCGATCTCGGTGAGGCCGCGGGCGTTGAGCAGCACCCCGATCCGCTGCGCGGTGTGTGGCGTCTCGCCGGCCAGGCGGGCGCCGACGTAGCTGCCGACGGTCTTGCCGATCACGGCGAGAGCGGTCGCCACGGTGATCGCCAACCACGGTACGGCCGTGGCCCCGGTGGACCAGACGGTGAGGCCGGTGGCGACGAAGAACGCCGGCAGCAGCGCGGTGCCGAGACGGTTGATCCGGGTGACAGCGGCCGCCGCCCAGGATTGCTTCGCCGGCAGGCACAGCCCGACGAGGAAGGCACCGGAGATCGCGGTCAGTCCGCCGGACTCGGTGGCGTGTGCGGCGACCAGGGCGACCACGGCGATCACCGCGGCGACGGGGTAGGGGTGTCGGACGAGCGCCGAAGGCACGGTACGGGCGGCGAGCAGACGGCGGAGCAGGAGCGAGGCGCCGAGCCCGCCGACGAGCACCAGGATGGCGGTCAGCGCCGCATGGGTGCCGGTGCCGGCGAGGCCGACTGCCGTTCCGAGCAGCAGCCAGGCGATCGCGTCGACGACCACTGCGGAGGACAGGGACAGTCTGGCGGCGCGGGTGCCGCTCAGGCGGTGGTCGGCGATGATGCGGGCGAGGACGGGCACCGCCGAGACGGTGAGCGCGATGGTGATGAAGATGAGGAACGCCGGTCGGGGAGCGCTGCCGCGCAGGTCCGGGTCGTTCTGCCAGAGCAGCCACCCGGCCAGTGCGGCGCCGGCCGCCAGCGACGGGAACAGCGTCCCGGCCGTCACCCAGGCGATCACCCGACCCCGCAGGGACACTGTGGAGGCGGTGAGTTCGGTGGCGGTGGCGACGAGGAAGAGGACGAGGCCGACGTGACCGCAGAGGTACAGGACGGTCAGGACGTCGGCGGGAAGTAGGGCCTGGCGGGCGTCTTCGCCGCCGAGCGTCAGGATGAGCGGGCCTGCGAGCAGTCCCAGCGTGATCTCTCCGACCACCCCCGGTTGGCCGACGAACCGGGCGAGCCGGCGGAAGAGGTGGGCGGCGGTGAGGACGATGGTGAGCGCAGCGACGCTGTGCAGCCCGCTGATCGTGTAGCTGACCGCGCCGTTCACAACTGTGACATCTGCGGGGCGGTCGGACCCGACGGGCGGGTGCCGCTCCGGGGCTCGTGCGGGCCGTTGGAACACGGCCCGCACGGCACCGGATGGGTGGGTTTACCAGGGCCAGTCGATGAGGTGAGGGGTAAGCACCGGACAACCTCCCAACCGTGTGTTGGCGATCCACTACCTGATGCATCGTTACTGATCGCCGTAACTCTTGTAAATATGAACCGGGTGGGATTCTCGTCAAACCTTGTCCTGTGGGGGGTGCGCGTCCCGGATGGAGGGTCGAGGGGGATTCGTTGACGCTGCATGCAGTTGACATTACTGTAGTCACGGCTTGAAGACTACAGTCATGCAACAGGCGGGGTGGTTATGGATAGCTTCGGCGATCGGGTCCGTTCACTTCCGGCTGACGAGCGGGACAAGGTGCTCAGGAGGCTCACCGGCAGCCTCGCCGAACCGGAGCAGGACCTGATCAGGCGACGTCCTGACGGCACCCACCCGCTGCCGCTGTCCTACCTGCAGGAGCACCTCTGGTTCCTGGACCGGCTGAACCCGGGAACCAGCACCTACAACCTCGGGGCCACCTTCCGGCTACGCGGACGCGTGGAAATCGGCGCACTCTGCGCCAGCCTGCACGACCTCGTCACCCGGCACGAGGCACTGCGCACCACGGTCGTCGACCAGGACGGGCGGCCGGTCCAGGTGGTCCACGACGCGGGGGCCGCTGTGACCGTCGTCGACCTGTCCCGTACTCCGGAGGCCGAACGCGACAGCACAGTTGCCCGCTGGGCCCGCGAGGCCGTCGACCGGCCCTTCGACCTTGACCGGGAGGCCCTGTTCCGCGCCACGATCGCCGTCCTCGGCCCGCAGGACTACCTGCTCGCCCTCACCATGCACCACATCTGCGTCGACGGCTGGTCGTCACAGACCCTGCTCGCCGAGTTGACCGAGCTGTACCGGGCCGCGGTGACCGGTACCGAACCGGCGCTGGGCGTACCGCAGGTGCACTACCCCGACTTCGCGGTCTGGCAGCGCAGCCGAGGCGACGAGATGCTGACCGGGCAGCTGGACTACTGGCAGCGGACGCTGCGGGACCTGCCGACGTTGGCGATGCCCACCGACTTCCCCCGGCCGGTCGTACCCTCCGACCGCAGCGAGAGCGTGACGACGGTCCTTCGCGGCGCGGTGGTACCGGCCCTGCGCGAGCTGTCCCGTCGGCGCGGAGCGACGCTGTTCATGACCCTCGTCGCGGCCTTCGACGCGGTCCTGTCCCGCTACACCGGTCAGGACGACATCGTCATCGGCACCACCACCACCGGCCGACACCGCCCCCAGCTGCCGAAGATGATCGGTCACTTCGTGAACATGGTCGTGCTCCGCACCGATCTCGGCGGCAACCCCACCTTCGACGAACTGCTCGACCGGGTACAGCAGACAGTGCTGGGTGCCTGGCGCAATCAGGACGTACCGTTCGAGAAGGTCGTCGCCGCGGTGCGTCCGGAACGGGAAGCCGGGCGCAACCCGCTGTTCCAGGTGGGGTTGCAGCTACTGCCCGGTGCAGCCGCCGGTGCCGCGCTGGACCTGCCCGAGGTGAGCGCCGCACTCGTCGACGCCGGACTGGACCGGCATCCGTTCGACCTGTCCCTGACCGTCCAGGAGGACGAAGAGGCGCTGCACATCACCGCCGACTTCCGCACCGACCTGTTCGCCGTACCCCGCATCGAACGACTCGTGGGGCACCTGTGCACCGTGCTGGAGGCGGTGGCGGCGAACAGCGGCACCGTACTGGGCGAACTGCCGATACTCACCCCGATCGAACGTGAGCGGGTCCTGGAGGCCTGGCAGGGGGCCCGCCGGCCGTACCTGCGTGAACCGGTGCACCGACAGATCGCCGCCCAGGCCGCGCGTACGCCCCGCACCGTCGCCCTGCGCCACGGCGACGAGCAACTCACCTACCGTGGGTTGATCGAGCGGGCCGACCGCCTCGCCGGGTACCTGCGGGGTCGCGGAGTCGGACACGAGGACATCGTCGGGGTCGCCCTGGAACGTGGCATCGACACCGTCGTCGCCTTCCTCGCCACGATGAACGCGGGCGCCGCGTTCCTCCCACTGGATCTCGCCCACCCCCGCAACCGGCTCGCCTACCAGCTCGACGACGCGGGCGCCAAGGTGGTGATCAGCCACTCCCGGGTACGGGACCGGCTTCCGGACAGCACCGGCTGGGAGCCGGTCTGGTTGGATCTCGACGCCGCCGCGATCGCCGCCGCGCCGACACCTGCTGAACCGTCGCCAGTCACCGAGTCGTCGCTTGTCTACGTCCTCTACACCTCCGGTTCGACCGGACGGCCCAAGGGCGTGCTGATCGAGCACCGCGCGCTGTCCAACTTCGTCTCCTGGATGACCGGGGTGTTCGAACTCGGACCTGGCGACCAGATGTTGCAGTACGCCGCGGTCAACTTCGACCTCGCCGAGGGGGAGATCTTCTCCGCGCTCACCTCCGGAGCGACCCTGGTGCTCGCGCCGGAGCAGCTGCGCAGCGACCCCGGTTCGCTGTCCGGGGTGATCGAGGCCGAGGGCATCACCTATCTCGGTGCTCCGCCGGCGGTGCTGAGCCTCATCCCACCGGCGGAGTACCCGCTGCTGCGCAAGATCCTCGTCGGTGGTGAGGCGTTGCCCGGTGACCTGGTGAACCGGTGGCGGGCCCCCGGCCGTCGCTTCGTCAACGGGTACGGCCCCACCGAGATCACCATCGGGTGCAGCTACTACGTCTGCGAACACCGGGAATGGCGGGGACAGCCGCCGATCGGTCGGGCCATGCCCAACCGCTTCGTCTACGTGCTCGACCGTTTCGACAAGCCCACCCCGGTCGGGGTGCCCGGCGAGATCACCGTCGGCGGTGTGGGTCTGGCCCGCGGCTACCTCAACGCCCCTGAGCTGACCGCCGCCCGGTTCGTGCCGAACCCGTTCCGTCCCGGTGAGCTGATGTACCGCACCGGAGACCTCGGCATGTGGAGCGAGGCCGGCCAGTTGCAGTTCCTCGGGCGCATCGACACCCAGGTCAAGCTGCGCGGCGTACGGATCGAGCTGACCGAGATCGAGGCCTGTCTCGCCGGCCATCCGGAGGTACGCCAGGCCGCCGTCCTGCTCCGTACGGACCTGCCCGGCGGTCCCCGGCTCGTCGCGTACCTGGTTCCCGGGTCCCGGGTGCCGGGGGAGGCCGAACTACGCGCACACCTGACCCGGGAACTGCCCGCCAGCGTCGTACCCGGCAGCTATGTCGTACTTGACGAACTGCCCCTGACCACGGTGGGGAAGATCGACCAGGCGGCACTGCCCGCGCCGCAGCTCACCGAGGGGCGCGCACCGCGTACCGAGACGGAGCGGGTGCTCTGCGAACTCTTCGCCGAGGTGCTCGGGGTGGACACGGTCACCATCGACGACAGCTTCTTCGACCTGGGCGGGTACTCGCTGCTCGTGGTGCGGCTGGTGAACCGGGTACGCGAACGGCTCGGTGCCGAACTGGAGATCCGGACCATCTTCGACACGCCGACCGTGGCCGGGATGGCGCACACCTTGGACGGCGGCAGCGGCGCGGACGACCAGGACCTCGCGGTACCGACCGAACAGCTGCAGGTCGAGGCACCGACCGAGCAGCCGCAGGTCGAGGCACCGACCGAGCAGCCGCAGGTTGCGGACGTCGGTGCGGTCCCGCCTGGCGAGCCGGGACGCCCGGAGCGGGTGCCGCTCTCCTACGCCCAACGGCGGCTGTGGTTCCTGGCCCAGATGGAAGGCCCCAGCGCCACCTACAACGTGCCGATGGCGTTGCGGCTGACCGGACCGCTGGACCCGGACGCCCTGCAGGTGGCGCTCGACGACGTGGTGAGCCGGCACGAGGTGCTGCGTACCGTCTACCCGCAGTTCGACGGCGAACCGACGCAGCACGTCGTGGCCGACGCCCACGTACCGCTGATCCGCCCGGACGTCACACCGGGACAGCTGCCACAGCTTCTCGCCGACGCCGCCGCAACCGTCTTCGACCTCGCCGTCGACCTGCCGGTCCGCGCGTGGCTGCTGCCCACCGGGCCGCAGGAGCACGTGCTCATGATCGTCCTGCACCACATCGCCAGCGACGGGCTCTCCCTGCTGCCGCTGCTGACCGACCTGGGCACCGCCTACACGGCTCGCCGCGACGGGTCGGCGCCGACCTGGCCGCCCCTGCCGATGCAGTACGCCGACTACACCCTGCGCCAACGGGCGCAGCTCGGCGAGGTCACCGACCCCGACAGCCCGCTGGGTCGCCAGCTCGCCTACTGGAAGCGGACCCTGGCGCAGCTGCCGGCGGCGCTGCAACTGCCCGCCGACCGGCCCCGGCCCCCGGTCGCCAGCTACCGGGGTGACCTGCTCACCTTCCCGATCGACGCCGAGCTGCACGCCCGCCTGCTCGACCTGACCCGACGCCACCGCGTCAGCATGTTCATGCTCTTCCAGGCCGCGTTCGCCGCCCTGCTGACCCGCCTCGGCGCGGGCACCGACATTCCCGTGGGCGCACCCACCGCCGGGCGGGCCGAGGCCGACCTCGACGCCCTCGTCGGCTTCTTCGTCAACACCCTGGTGTTGCGCACCGACACCGCCGGCAACCCCACCTTCGCCGAACTGCTGACCCGGGTACGCGACACCGACCTCGCCGCCTTCGCCCACCAGGATCTGCCCTTCGAGCTGCTCGCCGAGGCGCTCAACCCGCCGCGTGCCGCCGGGCACCACCCCCTGTTCCAGGTGGTGCTCCAGGTCAACAGCGGTGGGGCGGGCGGCCTGCCGCCGCTGGGCGACGTCACCGTCACTGCGGAGCTGGTCGACCTGCACGTGGCCAAGTTCGACCTGGTGCTCGGCGCGGAGGAGAACTACACCGAGGCACGACCCGCCGGCATCCTCGGCTCGTTCGAGTACGCCACCGATCTGTTCGACCGGGACACCGTGGCGCGGTTGGGGGCTCGGCTGGTCCACCTTCTCGACGCGGTCAGCCGCGATCCGGCGCAGCCGCTGGACGCCGTCGACCTGTTCCTGCCGGGCGAACGCGAGCGGGTGCTCGACGCGTTCAACCGCACCGACCGACCCGTACCCGACGCGGTGCTGCCCGATCTGTTCGAGGCGCAGGTGCAGCGCAGCCCCGAGGCCACCGCCGTCGTCGCCGACACGGGTGCCGTCAGCTACGCGACGCTCGACGAGGCGGCGAACCGGCTCGCGCATCACCTCCTCTCCCACGGGGTCACGCCCGGGGCGATCGTCGCGGTCGCGATCCCCCGGCGGGTCGAGCTGATCGTCGCCCTCTACGCCGTGCACAAGGCCGGTGCGGCGTACCTGCCGTTGGAAACCGACCACCCGGCGGAGCGACTGCGGTACGCGGTACGGCACAGTCGACCGACCCTCGTGTTGACCACCGGCGACACCGAACTCCCCGACCTCGGCGTACCGGTCGTGGTCCTGGACGATCCCCGGACCCGCACCGAGCTGGCCACCCGGCCCGCCACCCGGCCGGCGCGCGACCTGCACCCCCGACACCCCGCGTACGTGATCTACACCTCCGGGTCGACCGGGTGGCCGAAGGCGGTCGTCGTGTCACACCACGCGATCGTCAACCGACTCGCCTGGATGCTGCACCACTACCCGCTCGACACCACCGACCGGGTGTTGCAGAAGACCCCGGCCGGGTTCGACGTGTCGGTGCCGGAGTTCTTCGGGCCACACCAGGTGGGTGCCACGCTCGTGCTCGCCGCACCGGGGGAGCAGGCCGACCCCGGTCGCCTCGCCGCGCGCATCCGCGACGACGCGGTCACCGTCGTGCACTTCGTACCGTCGATGCTGCGGACGTTCCTGGCCGAGCCCACCGCGGCGACCTGCACCGGCCTGCGGCGGGTCTTCGTCAGCGGGGAGGAGCTTCCGACTGCGGTCCAGCGGCGCTTCCACCAGCTGTTCGACGCGGAACTGCACAACCTGTACGGGCCCACGGAGGCGGCCGTCGAGGTCAGCGCCTGGCAGTGCCGCCCCGACGACACCGGACCGGTACCGATCGGACGACCGGTCTGGAACACCCGCCTGCACGTCCTCGACGACCAACTGAACCCGCTGCCCATCGGTGTCACCGGCGAGCTGTATCTGGCCGGCCGCCAGCTCGCCGACGGCTACCAGCACCAGCCGGGCCTGACCGCCCAGCGGTTCCTGCCCGACCCGTACGGTCCGCCGGGGTCCCGGATGTACCGCAGTGGTGACCTCGCCCGGTGGCGGGCCGACGGCGCGCTGGAGTTCCTGGGGCGGGTCGACGACCAGATGAAGATCCGTGGCCTGCGGATCGAGCCGCAGGAGGTGGAGGAGGCGCTCGCCCGGCACACCGGCGTGGCGTCCGCCGCGGTCGCTGCCCATCCCGCCCCGGACGGCGGCGCCCAACTCGTCGGTCACCTCGTGCCGGACCCGACGGCGGAGCCGTTGCTGCACCGCCTGGCGGCACTGCGCGCGACCGAGTCACTGCCGTGGCAGACCCTGCCCGACGGCACCGCGGTCGTGGCCCCGGACCGGGCCACCGCTCAGTTCCTGTACCGGGAGCTGTTCGAGGACGGCCCGGTGTCACCGGCACGTCTGGAGCTGCCCGCCGACGCGTGCGTGTTCGACGTCGGCGCACACGTCGGCATGTTCAGCCTCGCCCTGCACCGCGCCCACCCGGATGTGGTGACGTACGCCTTCGAGCCGGTGCCCGCCCTGCACCGGATGCTGGCGGCCAACACCGCCCTGTACGGACTGACGGCGCAGACCTTCGCCCACGGGCTCGGCGACACCGAGGGCGAGGTCGACTTCACCTACTACCCGCACCTGTCGATCATGTCCGGCCGGTACGCCGACACCGCAGCCGACGCCCGCGTCGTCCAGGGGTACGAAGGGGTGTCGGCGGACAGCCCGCACTGGGCTGAGCTGCGCGACGAGCGACTGCGACCGGAACGTGTGACAGTCGCGCTGCGCACCCTGTCCGCCGTCATCGACGAGACCGCCGTGTCGCGCATCGATCTGCTCAAGGTCGACGTCGAACGCAGCGAACTCGACGTGCTGCGCGGAATCCGCGACGAGCACTGGCCGCTGATCCGGCAGGTGCTCGTCGAGACCGACAACGCTGGCGCCGACGAGGTCGGCGACCTGCTGGTCCGGCACGGTTTCGCGGTCACCCGGCACACGCCGGAACTGCTCGCGGGCACCGGGTTGGTCAGCCTGCACGCCGTCCGTCCCGACGATTTGTCGCGGCCAGCGCGGCCGGCGCAGCTCAGGTGTCCCCGTACGGAGGCGGAGTTCGTCGCCGAGGTGCGCGACGAGGCCCGCCACGTGCTACCGGCGCATCTGGTGCCGCAACGCCTCGTCCTGCTCGACCGGCTTCCGCTGTCGGCGAGCGGCAAACTCGACAGGTCCCGGCTGCCCGCACCCGGCCGGGACGGAGGGCGGGGACGAGCACCGCGAACCCGGGACGAGGAGATCGCCTGCGGGATCGTCGCCGAACTGCTGCACCGCGACAAGGTCACCATCGACGACAACTTCTTCGACCTGGGTGGGCACTCCCTGCTGACGGTCCAACTGGTCAACCGGATCGCCGCGGCCACCGGACGGCAGCTCAGCGTCCGGTCGGTGTTCGTCACCCCGACCGTCGCCGGGCTGCTCTCCGACGCCTCCGAGCACGGCGGCCTCGACGTCCTGCTGCCCCTGCGAGCTACAGGTGACCGCGCGCCGCTGTTCTGCGTACACCCGTTCACCGGGCTCAGTTGGGGCTACGCGGGACTCGCCCGGCACCTGGAGTCCGACCGACCGCTGTACGGCCTCCAGTCGCCGCTGCTGACCGATCCGGATTCGGCCGCAGCTGACGTCGCGGCCCTCGCGGAGCTGTACCTCGAACGGATCCGCGCGGTCGCGCCCCAGGGGCCGTACCACCTGCTCGGGTGGTCCTTCGGAGGCCTGGTGGCCCACGAGATCGCGGTCCGGCTGCGGGAGCGGGGCGAGCAGGTCGGCGTGTTGGCACTGCTGGACGCCTACCCGGTGCCGCAGCAGGGCCCGGCGGCCCAGCCGCCCACTCCGGCCGAGGTGCTCGGCGTGCTCACCGGTGACCCCGAGCTTCGCAGCACCGATCCGAGCCTGTCCGTACTGCCCGACGACGAGGAACTCGCCCGGCTGGTACGGGAGGCGAACCCGGCGCTGGCACAGTTGCGGACCGCGGAGATCGCCGGGATCGCCCGCGCCGCCGCCGGGCACGTCGAGGCGATGCGCCACCACCTGCCCCGCCGGTACGACGGCGACCTGCTCTTCGTCACCGCCACCGAGGACCGGCCCGAGCAGGCGCCCACCGCGGACGTGTGGGAGCCGTACGTGGGCGGTCAGGTGACCCGGGTCGACGTGGCGGCGAACCACTGGTCGATGACCGAACCCGCGCCGCTCGCGCGCATCGGGGCGGCGCTGCGGCAGCGACTGGACGAGGTGTAGCGCACGCTCGTGCGTGAGGTGCGGGTGAGCGGTCAGCCCGCCGGGGGGACCACCACTGTGGCCTCGGCGGTGACCGCGACGACCGGCGGTTGCAGCGGCTGCGCCGCGGTGACCCCCCGCTCGGGGGTGGCGCGGCAGAGCACCGAACAGGTCAGGGCGACGGTACGGGACCGGGTACGCACCCGGGTCACCGTGGCCGTGAACTCGACGACGTCACCGGCCCGGATCGGGGCGTGGAACTCGACGGCCCGGTAGCCGGCGAGCAGCCCTTCGTCGCCGTCGGTCCGGATGGCGAGTTCGGTGACCGCGTCGCCGAACCCGGCCAGGGCGTACGCGCCGTTGACGAGGTCGCCCGCGTAGCGGACGTCGGCGCGGGAGACGTAGCGCCGGTGGGCCACGCTCATGCCGAGTCGCGGGTCGGTGTCGGGGCCGCTCACTGCGGGGCTCCCTGGCCGGTCCCGCCCTGGAGTTGGTCCACCACCAGGCGGGTCAGCACGTCGCTTGTGGGTTGCTGGAAGAACGCGACGGCGTCCACCTCGACCTCGAAGACCCGGTTGGCGCGGTTCACCAGCCGGATCAGGGCGAGGCTGTCGGCACCTGACTCGAACAGGTTCGCGGTGGGCTGCACGTCGAGTCCGGGCAGGACGGCGGCGAGGACCTCGTCGCGCAGGATGGCCGCAACCGGCTCGTGCAACCCGGTCGGGTCGGGAGATCCGGTCGGGTCGTGCAACGCGGTCATGCCGGATCCTCGGCCAGGCCGAGTTCGGTGACGAGCTGCGCCTGCTGGGCCACCGTCGGATGCTCCAGCAGCTCGATCAGCGGCACCGCGCCGCCGAAGGCCTCCGAGAGTCGGGCCGACAGTTGCTGCAACATCAGCGAGTGCCCGCCGAGGTCGAAGAAGTTGTCGTCGACCTGTGTGGGTGCCCGACCCAGCAGGTCGCGCCACGCGTCGACGACGACCTGCTCGACGGGGCCGGACGGGGCCCGGCCGCCGGTGCGCCCGTCGGCGGTGGGTGCGGGCAGTGCCGCCCGGTCGACGTACCCGTCGGCGGTGTACGGCAGTGCGGGCAGCACGGTCAGCCCGGGCACGGCGAAGCCCGGTAGCCGCTGCTCCAGCCGTTGCCGTACCTGCGACACGTCGGCCGTACCGTCCAGCACCAGGTACGCGTGCGGGGTGCCGTCCGCGGTGGTGATCGTCGTGGCGTCGCGTACGCCGGGACACTCGACCAGCAGGTCGGTGATCTCGCCCGGGTGCAGGGGCACCCCGCGCAGGACGGTCCTCTCGTCGGCCGGGCCGACGAGTTCGACGCGGCCGTCGGCGCGGATCCGGGCGTACCAGCGGGTCGGCTCGCCTGCGTCCGCAGCGTCGCCCAGGTGCAGGGTGCCGAAGGCGCCCTGTGGTAGCGGGCGGCCCGACGGGTGGGCCGTCCACGCCCGCAGCGGGGCGAGCGGTCGACCGGCGTCGACGCGGTGCGGGCCGACCGACAGCCGACCCACCGTGGCCAGGCCGCCGGCGGTGCGCAGGCAGCCGTACCAGACCACGTCGGCGCGGGCGGCGAGCCGCGCGGCGGCGGCGCGGTGCAGGTCACCGACGGCCAGCAGGGCGCAGCCCTGCGGGGCCCGCCAGCCTGCGGGAAGTCGCGCCAACAGGGGCACGGTGGCGCTGAGCAGACCGGGCCGCAGCCGGTCCACGAGCGCGGTCAGCTCGCTGCCGTCGTCGGGAACGCGGATCAGCTCGGCGCCGGTGGCCTCGGCCAGCGCGGCGTCCACGTCGGCCAGGGCGCTGCCGGGGGGTGCGGTGCTGAGCAGGCGGCCGATCGCCCCGAGGGCGGCGGCGGCAGCCGGGATCGTCGCGAGCGGGGAGTCGACCGGGGTACGCCGAGCGCCGTCACCGGCTGCGGTGGTCGGGGCGGTGCGGGCCTCGTGGACCACCGGCAGCGCGGTGACCGGCGTGTCGACGTCGTCGACCACGGCGGCGACGAGCGCCCAGAACTGTCCGGCGAGGGCGACGATCGTCGACTCGTCGAAGATGTCGTCGTTGTACGGCCACTGCGCGCCGAGCTGCGCCCCGTGCAGGATGTTGACGCCGAGGTCGTACTCGGTGCCCTCGGACCGCAGCGGGAACGGCTCGCCGCGCAGGCCGGTGGGGGCCAGCGGCAACCCGGTGCCGTCGTCGGCCAGGTACGAGTAGGAGACCTGGTACAGCGGCGGGACACCGGCCTCGCGGACCGGGTTGACGTCACGCACCACCCGCTCGTACGGCAGCTCCTGTCGGGCGTACGCGGCGAGGGCGTGGGCGTGTTCGCGCGCGATGACCTGCCGGGCGGTGTCGGTGTCGCGTACCTGGGAGCGCAACGGCAGCACGTTGACGAAGTAGCCGATGAGGTTCTCGGTCTCCGGGTGGGCCCGCTCGCTCTTGGGCACGCCGATGACGATGTCCTCCTGGCTGCTGTACTGCCACAGCAGGAGGCGGTAGCAGGCGAGCAGGAGCACCGACGGGGTGGTACGCCACGCCCGCGCGGCCTCGTGGACCCGCTCACCCAGCCCGTCGGGGGCGGTGTCGTAGTAGAACCGTCCGGCGCCCTCGTGCCGGGCGGGGCGGGGCCGGTCGGTGGGGATGGCGAGCTTGTGCGGCGCGTCGCGTAGGTGCTGCTGCCAGTAGTCGAGCAGCCGGTCCAGTCGTTGGCCGTCGAGGCGGTCGCGTTGCCAGACGGCGAAGTCGGCGTACTGGATCGGCAGGGTGGGCAGCGGCGGCGCGGTGCCGTACGCGGCGGCTTCGTACCGGTTCCACAGGTCGCGGAGCAGGATCGCCCGGGACGGCATGTCGGCGACGGCGACGTGTTGGTTGACGACCAGGACGTGGTCGTCGTCGGCGAGCCGGTAGAGGCGGATCCGCAGTGGCGGCTGCGTCGCGAGGTCGAAGCCGGCGAGCGCGTCGGCGCTGGCCCGCTCGGCACAGGCCGCGGGGTCGGCGCCGGTGAGGTCGACGAGCGCGAAGTCCACAGTGCCCACGGGCAGGATCTGTTGGGCCGGTCTGCCGTCGATCGTGGTGACGATGGTGCGCAGCGAGTCGTGTCGGGCGGCGAGGTCGGCGCAGGCGCTGCGCAGCGCGGCCAGGTCGAGCTCCCCGTGCAGGCGGCTGGCGGTGGGGAAGGCGAAGATGTCGCGCCGCTGGTAGAGCTGTTCGAGATACCAGAGCCGTTCCTGTGCGTACGACAGCGGTGCCGGCGCGTCGGGATCGGGCCGGGGGGCCAGCGGCGCGGTCGAGCGGGGCGGTTCGGCGCGGGCGCGCAGCACGCGTTCCAGCGCCCTGCGCCGGTCGGGCGGCAGGTGGTCGAGTCGCCGCTGGAGGGCTTCCGTGTCGGACTCCATGGTCATGCGTCGCCTCCGAACTTGAGCCTTGACTCACGATATAACTGTAGTCAATAGTCTAGTTGTTGCTTGGTTGATCAGGGGGTGCGGGTGGACACCGAAAACCGGACCGGCGACACCGGAGACGACCAGGTTCTGCGCCGACTGCGCGACGAGTGCTACGCCGTCGTGCTCCCGGGCGTCCCGGTGTCCGCCGACGACGACCTGTTCGAGGTCGGTGGCGACAGCGTCATGCTGATCCGGCTGGTCGCCATGGCCCAGCTCGCCTTCGGCGTCGAGATCGACGCCCTGCGCTACTTCCAGCGCCCCACGCTCGCCACGCTCGCCGCCGAGGTGCGGCAGGGCCTGGCCCCGCAGACCGTCGACGATCGGCTGCTCGACGACGTGCTGGCGCGGGTGGAATCGATGACCGACGACGAGGTGCAGCGCCTGCTCGACGGCGCGGGATCGTGACGAGGGAGGCACCCATGCGGCTGGCCGGCAAGGTCTGCCTGATCAGCGGCGGTACCGCAGGCATCGGCCTGACCACCGCCGAGCTGTTCGCCCGGCACGACGCGCAGGCCGTCGTGGTGACCGGCCGCGACCCCGAGCGGGGCGCCGAGGCGGTCGAACGGATCGGCGGGCCCGCCTGGTACCTGCCTCAGGACGTGGTCGACGAACACCGCTGGGACGCGGTCGTCGACGCGGTCGTCGCCCGGTACGGACGCCTCGACATCCTGGTCAACAACGCCGGCTGGATCGGCGACGAGCAGGCCCAGGACATCGAGGAGGTGGAACTGGAGCAGTGGCGGCGCATCCTCGCGGTCAACCTGGACAGCGTCATGCTCGGCTGCCGTGCCGCGGTACGGGTGATGGGGGCCAGCGGCGGCGGCAGCATCGTCAACGTCTCCAGCACCGCCGGGCTGATGTCCACCCCGCTGTTCACCGCGTACGGCGCGGCGAAGGCCGCCATCACCCAGCTCACCAAGTCCGTCGCGGTGCACTGCGCCTGGCGGCGGTACGGCATCCGGTGCAACTCGGTGCACCCTGGACTGATCGAGACCGACCTGGGTGACCGGGTGCTCGCCCTGTTCGATCCGGACGTGGACCGGGCCCGCACCGCGTACCTGGCCCGGGTGCCGATGGGTGAACTCGGCACCCCCGACGACGCGGCGGCGGCGATCCTCTATCTCGCCAGTGACGAGTCCCGGCACGTGACCGGGACCCAACTGGTGGTCAGCGGTGGCCTCGGGGTCTGAGGCTACGGCGTGATCTGACTCTTCAGCAGTCGCTGCACCAGGTCGGTGTCACCGCTGACCAGGTGTGTACCGTCGGCGAACGGCAGCCGCTGCCAGAGCAGCAACAGCACCTGCTGGGCCGGTCCGCGTACCACCGCCACCGACTCGTCCGCAGCAGCAGCCCTCGGGCCGCTGACCGCCGGAACCCGGTTGCCCGACGGGGTCAGCACCCACCGGTGCCCGGTGTCGGACAGCTCCACGGTCACCGGGCCGGTGAGCGTGGTGACCGGTTTGCCGTCCCAACGGTGGCCGACCGCCAGCATCACCCGCAGCACCTCGTCCACGCCGTCGGCGGCCAGCAGTTGCGGCACCGGTCGCAGTTCGCCCAGGGTCAGGTCGGCGTCGCGTCCGTGGATCAGGGTTTCGTGGAACTGCCGCCGGAACCAGAAACCGGCGGCCCGGGGCACGGTGCTGAAATTCCAGCAGGGCGCGTCCGGGTCGGTCCGGGCCAGCTCGTCGAGGAGCAGGTCCGCTCCGGCGCGGTACCAGTCCGCCAGGTCGGCGTCGTCGTCCGGCTTCGGCACCTGCCGGGCCCGCTTGCCGGTACGGATGTTCTCCACCGCCCACCGGTGGATGCCGCCGAGGTGGGCCACCAGATCCCGCAGCTGCCAGTAGCGGCTCACCTGTGCCGGTACCGGCACCGACAGGTCGGCCTTGCGGGCGATCGCCTCGAACGCGGCCATCTCCGCCGCAAGTGGATCGAGGTAGTCCCGTGCCGCCAGGGGCAGCGCAGTCGGTTCCATCGTCAGATCACCCTCCCGCGGTCAGACGGTCACCCGCCAGCCGCAGCGTATCGAGACGTTTGCAGAATGCGAAGCGGACAAGTCCTCGGCCCCGCTGCGGATCGGCGTAGAACCGGGAGGCCGGGATCGCCGCCACCCCCCGACTGTGGATCAGCTCCGTGCAGTACTCCACGTCGTCGTCGGTGCACCTGCCGAGCAGGAAGAAGGTCCCCTCGTTGTCGGCCAGGGTCAGCGGGGTGCGTTGCAGGTAGTCCCGCAGCACCGCCCGCCGCTGGGCGTACTGGGCGCGCAACAGCTCGTAGTAACCGCTGGCCGGGGCGTCGGTCACCATCACGGCGGTGGCCAGTTGCAGCGGAGTGGCCGGCGCGAACGTCACGAACTGTTTGACCGCGCGCAGCGCCGCCGTCAGAGCCGGTGGGGCCACCGCCCAACCGACCCGCCAGCCGGTCGCCGAGAAGGTCTTCGACACCGACGAGATCGTCACGGTACGGTCCCGGCATGCCGCGACCTCGGCGACCGGAAGGTGCTCCACCCCGTCGAAGGTCAGGTGCTCGTACGTCTCGTCCGAGACCAGGTATGCGTCGTACTTCTCGGCGAGTTCGCCGATGAGCGTCAGTTCCGGCTCGCGGAGCACCCGACCGGCCGGGTTCCACGGCGTATTGAGGAAGACCAGTCGGGTGCGCGGATTGAACGCCTCGGCGAGCCGCTCGGGATCCAGCCGGAACTCGGGGAAGTCACAGGGGACGTAGCGCACCGTCGCCCCGGCCGCCGTCACGGTGGGCGGGTACTGCTCGTAGCAGGGTTCCAGGACGATCGCCTCGTCGCCCGGTTCGAGCAGCCCGAGCGCGGCGCACCAGATCGCCTCGCTGGCACCGGCGGTCACCGTGACCTCGGTCTCCGGGTCGACCTGACGTCGATAGCGGCGCAGCAGGTCGGCGGCGATCGCCTGACGCAGCGCGGGCATCCCGATGCTCATGCTGTACTGATGCCCGCCTCTGCGTACCGCCTCGTCGGCGGCGGCCAGCAGGGCGGCCGGTGGACCGAAGTCCGGTGCCCCCTGGGCCAGGTTCACCGCCTGCTGCCGGGTCGCCTGCTGGCTCATCGCCGTGAAGATCGAGGTCCCGTACGGGCGCAGGGAACTGCGGAGCAGGGTCATGCCGGCACCTCCGCCCGGAGCCGCACCTGGTCGCCTCCGGTGGCGAAGATCCGCCCGCCGTTGAGGATGCCGTGCGGGTCGAGAGCCTGCTTGAGCAAGCGCATCGTGGCGATCTCCGCCGGGCGTCGGGAGTAGGCCAGGTACGGCTCCTTCTCGAAGCCGATACCGTGCTCGGCGGAGATCGACCCCTGGTAGCGCTCCACGTTGCGGTAGACGATGTGCTCGACCTCCGCCTTGCGTCGACGGGTGGTCTCGCCGGTGATCACCGCGATGTGCACGTTTCCGTCGCCCAGGTGCCCGAAGACCTGCAACGACACCTGCGGCCACAGCTCGCGCAACTCGCGGTCGACAGTGGTCAGGTAGGCCTCCAGGCACGTCGCGGGCAGGCTCACGTCGAAGCCGAACAACGGCCCCTCGCCACCGAGGATGAGTGACGGGATCCGTTCCCGTACCGCCCACAGGGCCGCCACCTCCGCGGGCTCCAGCCCGACGGCGGACTCGGTGATCAGGTCGTCGCAGCCGTCCAACGCCGAGACGAACCGCTCGGTGTCGCCGACCGGGTCCGAGCCCTGGATCTCCACGAGCGCGTAGACCGGGTACCGGCCGACGAGCGGTGTCCGCACCGTGTCGCGCAGCGGCAGGATCAACTGGTACGCCTCGTCCCAGATCGCCTCGAACGCGCTCACCGAGCCCGGCAACGCCGCGCGGAGCCGGCCCAGCAACGCCAGTGCCGCGTCCACGCCGGACAGCCCGCAGAAGGCCACGTAACGGGTACGGGGCAGGGGCTGGAGGCGCAGCACCGCCCGGGTGATCACCCCGAGTGTTCCCTCGGAGCCGATGAACAGATGCTTGAGGTCGTACCCGGCGTTGTTCTTGACCAGCTTGTGCAGCCCGGGCAACGTGGTCCCGTCGGCGAGCACCGCCTCGACGCCGAGCACCAGGTCACGTGTCATGCCGTAGCGCAGCACCCGGTTGCCGCCCGCGTTGGTGGCCAGGCAGCCGCCGATCGTGCACGACCCGCGTGAGGCCAGGTCCAGCGGGAACATCAGCCCGTGCCGTTCGGCGGCCTCCTGCACCTGTTGCAGCGTCGCACCCGCCTGGACCGTCATCGTCGCGCCGACCACGTCGATCTCCTCGATCGCGGTCATCCGTTCCAGCGAGAGCACCACCTCGTGTGCGTCCGGGACGCCACCGCCCACCAGCCCGGTCATCCCGCCCTGCACCACCACCGGCTGACGCCGACGATGGCACTCCGCCAGTACGGCCGCGACCTCACCGGTGTCCGCCGGGCGGACCACCACCGTCGGCGTACCGATCCGGTCGCTGCCCCACAGATCCTGTGCGTACCGGGCGCCGATCGCGTCACCGAGCAGCACGTGGTCGGCACCGACGAGACCGGTCAGTCGCTGCACGAGGTTCATCGGACCCTCCCGAGGTCGGTGAGGCGCTGGTAGGCGGAGATGTGCGTGAGGCTGGTGCGTACGTGCACCACGACCGGGCCGGGGTGGGCGAGCGCCTTCGACAGCACCGGCTCCACCTCGGCGTCGGTGCCGATGGTGAGACCCAACGCCCCGTACGCGTGGGCGAGCAGGGCGAAATCGGGATTGGTCAGGTCGGTGCCGACGACCCGTCCCGGACTGCGGCGCTCCTGGTGTTGGCGGATGGTGCCGTAGCTGCCGTTGTCGGCGACGACGATGACCACCCGGGCGTGGCGCTGGACCGCGGTGGCCAGTTCGCTGCCGGTCATCAGGAAACCCCCGTCGCCGACGAAGACGACTGTGGGCTGCTCCGGGTGACGCAGTGCGGCCGCCACACCCGCCGGTACGCCGAAACCCATCGCGCTCGACCCGATGCCCAGCAGCCGGCCTTCCTCGACCACCCGGTGGTACCGGTGCACCCAGGAGGTGAAGTTGCCGGCGTCGACGGTGACCACGCCACGCCCCGAGGTCAGGTCGCTCAGCACCGCGACGACCCGACCGAACACCACCCCGTCGCCGGCGGTGACGGGAGTCCACTGTGCCTGTTCGGCCTCGTGGTCGGCGAGTTGCCGGACCCAGTCGTCGTCGACGATGGCGCGCGGCGGTGCGGCGGCGAGCTGCTCCAGGAAGGCGGCCGGGGAGCAGGCGTACGCCAGCCGGGGCCGGTAGGCCCCACCGGGCACCGTCGCGTCCGGGTACACGTGCACCAGCGCGGTGCCCGGGTCGGGCAGCGTGTACCGCTGGGTGCTGACGGCGTCGAGTCGGGTGCCGACGGCCAGCACCAGGTCGGCGCGGCCGACCAGGTCGCGCTGGTGTGCCGGGGTCGCCAGGTGCAGGTGCCCGGCGTACAACGGGTCGGTGTTGTCGTACAGGTCCTGCCGCTTGTTCGTCACCAGCACCGGCAGGCGGTGCCGGTGGGCGGCCACTTTCAGCGCGCGTCGGCCCTGCGGGGTGTCCACCTGGGAGCCGGCGACCAGGACCGGTCGTCGGCTCGCGGACAGCAGGGCCAGGGTCCGGTCGATCGCGTCGGCCGGCGCAGGGGCGACCTCGGTCGCCACCGGTGCCCCGGAGCCGGACACCGGCACCGGTGCGGTGAGCACGTCCTCCGGTACGACGAGCACCGCCGGTCCGGGTACCCCACCGCGTGCGGCGGCGAGAGCGCGGGCGGTGAACTCGGCGACATGGTGGGGATGCCCGACGGTGAACACCCCGCGCGACATCCCGGCGAAGGTGCCCTGGTGGTCGAGTTCCTGGAAGGAGCGTCGCCCGCGCTCGGCGGTGGGCACGTCGCCGACGATCAGCAGCAGCCCGGTGGCGTCGAGGTCCGCCGAGTGCACCGCGATCGCGGCGTTCGTCGCACCCGGGCCGCGGTTGACCAGCACCACCCCCGGTGTGCCGGTGAGTTTGGCGTCCGCCAGCGCCATGAAGGCGGCCCCGCCCTCGTGGCGGCAGGTGACCAGGTCGATGCCGGCGTCGGCGAGCCCGTCCAGCACCGGCAGGAAACTCTCGCCCGGTACGCAGAAGACGCGGTCCACGCCGTGCGCGCGCAGCGTGGCGACGAGCCGGGCGGCGGCCGTCGTACCTGCGGGGTCGGTCACCGGACGACCTGCGCGTCGCGGTCGGGGCGGGTCAGCGTACCGGTACGGGCCTGGGGCGGGTAGACGATCGTCGCGTCGTCGAAGGTCTGTCCGACCTGCTGGTACTGCATCAGGACGATGGGTGGCGGGCTGTGGTGCCAGTGCTGGTCGTCCCGCTGGAACCGCACCGGGCCCCGCCAGGTGTCGAACTCGTGGGTCTCCAGCGCCTCGATCAGCGCCTCGCGGCTCAGTTCGCGCGCGGCGTCGGCGGCCTGACCGAGGATCGTGACGTCGGTGAAGGCGTTCAGCGCGTTGTCCGGTGGGAACGAACCGAAGCGTTCGGCGTAGCGCTCGGTGAACCAGCGACCGATCTCCGTCAGACCCGGCCAGGACGGCCGGTACAGCAGCGCGGGCCAGATGACGTGGTTGCCGACCTCGCCGGCGAGGCGCCAGTAGTCCTGCGAGCGCATCGGGAAGGGGAAGAGGACCACGAGCATCGGTCCGGGCAGCAGTCCGACTTCCGCGGCCTGTTGGATGATCATGTAGTTGGTCCGGACCACACCCCCGTTGATGAGGACGTCCGGCGCGAAGTCCTTGACCGCCCGGAGCTGGTCGCGGACGTCGTCGGTGGTGTCCTGCGGGAAGTCGAAGCGGAGCACCTCGACGCCGCGTGCGGTCAACTCGTCGGCGATGGTGTCGGCGTTCATCAGGCCGAAGACGGTGTCCGCCGCGAGGATCCCCGCCTTGCGGACCCCCTGTTCGACGAGCAGGTCGGCGATCATCGGGGCCCGGTCGGCGATGGTGAAGTAGGTGCGGAAGAGGGTGCGGCGACGTTGCTGGGTCAGCGTGCTGTGCCCGTTCTCCACGAACAGCGGCACGCCGAACAGTTCGGCGGCCGCCGACACTCCGGGTGCGGTCCGCAGATGCCACTGCCCGATGACCGCGTGCACCTGGTCAACCAGGGCGAGTTTCGCCAGCCCGCCGACGGCGCTGCGCTGCATGATCTCGCCCTCCTCCAGTGGCTGGTCGTTCTGCAGCACCAGCCGCACCGGCAGCCCGCCGCGTACGCCGCCGCGTTCGTTGAGGTACTCCGCGCCGAGGCAGGCCGCCCGCACGATCAGTTCACCGGCGGTGGCGTCACCGGGACCGGTGACCGGCGTCAGCAAGCCGATGGTGAGCGCCTCGCCCGCCCCGACCGTGGCGTCGTTGGTGGCCGCGATCAGCGCGGCGGCGCGAGATTGGGGTGTGGTCACGGGGTCCTCCCTGGTGCGGCGGTGCTGCGGGTCGCGGGGCAAGTCACGGACGGTGGAACGCGGCGAACTCCCGGGCCAGGCGGGCCGGATCGAGTCCGTAGTCTTCGGCCCGGTACCGGTAGGCGCCGGTGCTGTACTGCGGGTGGTTCGCGAGGTAGCGGCGCATGGCCGCCTCGGCCGGTGCCGCCAGCCCGATGCCGAGCTGGTCGCAGATGTCGCGCAGGACGGCGATCGGGTCGCGGAGCAGGGCGGGGTAGTCCGCCTCGATCAGTTGCACGGTCGAGGGCAGGGCGCTGCGGTCGCGCGCGTACCGGCGCAGTCCGGTGCCGACCGCCGTCGACCACTGCCGACCTATCTCGTGCCGGTCGATGGCCGCGCAGCGGGCGCCGCGTACCGTCTCGCAGAGCAGGCAGGTGGAGGCCACGGTGACAGCGGGATCGCGGTGCAGCACCACGATCCGTGCGTCGGGGTAGACCTGGACCAGGTCGCGCAGGTGCCACAGGTGGAACGGGCACTTGAGGACCACCTGACGGCCGGGGCGGCGCCACAGGATCGCCTGGAGTTGGCGGCGGTGGTCCCGGTACGCCTGCACCATGCCGGTCTCGTCGAGCCAACGGTCGTACGACGGCACCCGGTAGCGCATCCCGTAGACCATGCTGGCGAAGGCGTTGCCGGTCAGCCGGTGGCACTCGTCGGGGCGGTTCGCGTCGAGGAAGTGCATCGACCGCAACAGTGGGGCGACCCGGTAGTACTCGTCGACGTACCCCTGGGCCCGGTCGGCGAGCGTCCGCGCGTCCGCGCCGGGTTCGCTGACCGGCAGCATCAGCTCCCACAATGCGGGCGCCCGCAGCGCGGGGTGTTCGGTGAGCAGGTTCTGCACGAGCGTGGTGCCGCTTCTGAGCAGCCCGGTCACGAAGATCGGCCGGTGCACCGGGACGGCGCCGACCTGAGGTACCTGCGCGTGCAGCCGGTCCACCGCGGTCCGCGTCCGCAGGGCCGCGACCAGACTGGCGTGTACCGCGGCCGCACCCTGCGGGTGCAGTCGGGCCTCCTCGCGCAGCGCGTCGGCGAGCCGGTGCAGGCCCTGCTGGTAGTGGGCGTCCGGGTCGACGGGGTGGTCCGCCTCGGCGAGCATGGCGGTGGTGTCGAGGGTGACCTGGGTGGTCATGCGATCTCCGTCCGGGCCAGGTAGGGGCAGCCGGTAGCGCCCTGCTCGGCCGGTGCCACCGCGGCCGACCAGGCCGCGAACTCGGCGAGGAAGACCTTGGCCACGGCGTGTTCCTCCTCCGGGAAGCGGTACGCCCCGTGCGGCGTGACGAACAACCGGGGCACGCTCCACAGCGGGCTCCCCGGTGGCAGCGGCTCCTCGTCGTGCACGTCCAGCACCGCGCCGCGCAACCGCCCGGCCCGCAACCTGTCGACCAGGGCGGCGGTGTCCATGGTGTCGGCGCGGCCGACGTTGACCACGACCGCGTCGTCCGGCAGCGCCTCGATCACCTGCCGGTCGACCAGACCACGGGTGCCCGGGTTGCTCGGCAGGGTGTTGACGAGGTGGTCGGTGTCCGCGGCGGCGGCCCGCAGGACGTGCGGCGGCAGGACCGTGCCGGCCAGTGGTGACGGTCGGGCGGTGCGGGTGATCGCGGTGACCCGTACCCCGAATGCGGCGGCCAGTTCGGCTACCGCCGAACCGATGCGGCCCAGGCCGAGCAGCAGCAGTCGGGAGCCGGCGACCAGTCGCGCGTCGGGTAGCTGCCAGCGATGCTCGTGTTGCTGGTCACGGAGTCGGGGCAGGTCCTTGGCCAGGGCCAGGACCGCCGTCCAGGCGAACTCGGCGACGGCACGGACGGGGACGGTGGCGGAGGTGGTGACCCGCAGTCCGGGCGGCGCACCGGCGGCGGCGAGATGATCCGTACCGGTCCCGGTCAGGTGCAGCCAGGACAGCCGGGTGCACCGCTTCAGCAGGCCGTCGGGGAGCCGGTTGGCGACGAGTACGTCGATCGTTTCCGGCTGCGGCGGGTCGGTCCGCAGGTCGGACGCGACGTCGACGCGTACCCCTGGGTGGGCTGCCTGTAGGGCCCGGGTGATGGCCGGGCCCATGCTCGGGTGGTACACACAGACGCGCGGGCTCATACGCTCAGCGGTTCCGCGGCGATGGTCCGTGCGTGGACGCGCTGGGCGGCGAGGGAGTCGGCGACGACGCTCAGCGGGCGATCGGTGCCGTGGGCCTGGGTGATGACCTCGGCCGTGTTGTCCCTGATGATCGTGGCGACGGTCTCGAACAGGGCGGCGACCAGGCTGTCCGGGTCGGTGTACGTGCCGACCGAGTCGGTGAGCAGCATTCCTGTCACCGCCGCCGCCCCGACGTTCACCACCGGGCCGGGCAGGGTGTGCACGCCGCGCTGGAGGAGCAGCTTCTCGGCGGCGGGGGTGCAGGTCAGGTTGCCGGCCTCGACGAGCAGGTGCGGGATGACCCGGTCCACGTTCGTCTCGTTGACAGCTCCGCTGCCGGCGGCGAGGACCAGGACGTCGGCGGGGACGTCGAGCCAGGCGTCCGACGCGTCGGTCAACTCGATTCCGGCGGGCAGGCGGCGCCGGTCGATGGTGCCGGTGCTGTCGGTGGCGTCCAGCAGCGCACTGACCGGGAGTCCGCCGGTGGCGCTGATGGTGCCGAGCCGGTCGGCGACGGCGACGATCGGATAGCCGCGGGCGGCGAGCCCGGAGGCGACCGCCCGGCCGACGACACCGAAGCCCTGGATGACGATGGAACGCACCGCCTCCGGCCCGAGCAGCTGGGCGGCGGCGGTGTCGACCGCCTCGCAGACCCCGAGCCCGGTCACCTCGCGGCAGCGCCGCCACAGTTCCCCCCAGCTGCACGGCAGCCAGGGGAGTTGACGCCGGGGATCGAAGCCGGCGGCGGAGAAGAACAGGTCCCGGTCGTCGTGGGTGATGCCCTGGTCCGAGCCGAGGTACAGGCCGCCGCGCAGCAGGGGGGTGAGCTGCCGGCCGAACGCGGTCAGGACCTTGTTGCGGTGCGGTCCCGGTGGCAGGCCGCAGCGGATGCCGGCCTTCGCGCCGCCGATCGGCACCCCGGCCAGGGCCAGTTTTCTCGTCATCGCCGAGGCGAGGCCGGCGACCTCGTCGACGGTGACGTCGGTGGTCATCCGGGTTCCGCCCATCGCCCGGCCGGCGACGAGTGAGTCGACGACGACGAACGCCTCGACGTCGTTCTTCTCGTCGCGGATAAGGATCCTCATCTGACTGGTCATGCGACTCCGATCAGGGAAAAGCCGCCGGTCACACCGACGTCGGCTGCCGTGGCGGTCCGCGTCCCGCGCGCCGTTGACGAGGCGATACTAAACAACTAACGTGACAAGAGTAAAGCAGACATAACAACAGTCAACAGTGGTGGGAGTCGAAGTGTTCCGTGACATCCCGTACCTGGACCTGGTCACCGACGATCCGCAGAGCGTCATCGGCTACCTGTCCGACCAACTCGCCTTCGTTCCGGCGGCACGCGCCGCCGACGCCGATCGGCAGGCGTTGGCGCTGCGAAACGGCCCGGTGACAATCGTCGTGTCGTCCCCGGTAGGCGCCCGTGGGCCGTACGCGAAGCACCTCGACCGGCACGGCGCGGGCATCATCGACGTCCCGATGACGAGCACCGACTTCGACGCGGACGTCCACCGGCTCGTACGGTCCGCGACGCCGATGCTGCCCGCGCCGGGCGGCGCCGCCCGCGCCGCGGGGTTCGGACCGGTCGTGCACACCCTGCTCCCCGTCGGAGCCGATCCCCTGCCGCCCGGCCTGTCCTGGACCTACCTGCCCGAACAGCCCGTCTCCCGGGGCGCGCTCGACATCCAGGCCCTCGACCACATCGCCGTCTGCCTGCCCGGGGGCACCCTGCAACAGACCGCCGACCACTACGCCGACGCCTTCGGCCTGCCCCGGTACTCCAGCGAGTACATCGAGGTCGGGGCACAGGCGATGGATTCGGTGGTGGTCCGCAGCCCGTCCGGCGCCATCACCTTCACCCTCATCGAGCCCGACCTGTCGCACGCGCCCGGACAGATCGACGAGTTCCTCGACCGGCACGCCGGAGCGGGCGTCCAGCACCTGGCCTTCCTCGTCGACGACATCGTCACCGCCGTCCGGCAGGGACGCGACGCCGGGATCAGCTTCCTCACCCCACCGGGCGTCTACTACGAGACGTTGCTGGAACGAGTCACCTCGCTGCGCGACCGCATCGCGGACCTGCGCGACACCGGGGTGCTCGCCGACTGCGACGAGTGGGGCTACCTGCTCCAGATCTTCACCCGCTCGCCGTACCCGCGTCGGACCCTCTTCTACGAGCTGATCCAGCGCAACGACGCCCGTGGCTTCGGCAGCGCCAACATCCGCGCCCTCTACGAGGCGGTGGAACGCGAGCGCCAACGCGAGAGCACGCGGACCCGATGACGGCGTACCTCACCCTCGACGACCTCGCCGCCACCGCCCGCAGCAAGCTACCGGCCGAGGTCTGGGACTTCGTCGAGGGCGGCGCCGGCCGGGAACGGACCCTCGCGGCCAACCGGGACGCGTTCGCGCGGATCAGGCTCCGGCCCCGGGTGCTGACCGGGGTGACCGAGGTGGACCCCAGGGTCGACGTCCTCGGCCGTGCCTGGGCCGCCCCGGTCGGCATCGCGCCGCTGGCGTACCACACCCTGGTCCACCCGGACGGGGAACTGGCCACCGCGCGGGCCGCCGGCGCCTGCGGCGTACCGCTCGTCGTCAGCACCATGGCCGGTCGCGCGTTCGACGAGATCCGCGCAGAGACCACCGCGCCGCTGTGGCTGCAGCTGTACCCACTGCGCGATCCCGCCGCGACGGCACATCTGGTGCGTACGGCCGAGCGAGCGGGATTCGACGCGCTGGTGCTCACCGTCGACGCTCCCCGTCTCGGCCGCCGCCTGCGCGACCTGCGCAACGGCTTTCGGCTGCCGGACGGCGTCGCACCGGTCAACCTGCCCGCGTCCTGGCGCACCGGGGCCGCCCGTCCCGCCGGACACGCGGAGACCCACTTCGCGACCGGACTCACCTGGGACGACGTCGCCCGGTGGTGCGCCTCGACCACGCTCCCCGTCATCGTCAAGGGGGTGCTGACCGCCGAGGACGCCCGGCTGGCCGTCGCGGCGGGCGTCGCCGGCCTGGTCGTCTCCAACCACGGTGGACGGCAACTCGACGGCGCGACCGCGTCCATCGACGCCCTGCCCGAGGTGGCCCGCGCCGTCGACGGCGCCGCCGTGGTCCTGCTCGACGGCGGCGTACGCACCGGCGCCGACGTCCTCGGCGCGCTGGCTCTCGGCGCCACCGGGGTGCTGGTCGGACGGCCGGTGCTGCACGGGCTGGCCGTCGACGGGGAACAGGGGGTCGGCGAGGTCCTCCGCATCCTGATCGAGGAGTTCGTCGAGAGCATGTTCCTGACCGGTCTGGCCGCCGTCGCCGACATCGGTCCGGCCACGGTCACCGCCCCCTTCACCGGCCCTGTCACCGCCCCCGTCACCGGTCCACCGGAGCCGACCGCCGGCGCGCTGCCGACCGGCCTGCATCTCACCGACCTGCACGCGAGCCTGCGTCATCCGGTGCTCCGCACCATGACCTTCCTCAACGAGATCGTCGCCCGCTATCCCGACGCGGTGTCGTTCGCACCCGGTCGTCCCTTCGAGGACGGCTACGACCTGGCGGAACTGTCCGGGCACCTGGGTGCCTACCTCGAACACCGGCAGGCCGGCGGGCAGACCGGAACGGTCCTGACCCGTGAGCTGTTCCAGTACGGCCCGACCGCCGGCACGATCCGCGACATCGTCGCCCGGACGGTCGCCCAGGACGAGGGAATCCACGTTGCCCCCGAGGCGTACGTGATCACGGTGGGGGCGCAGGAAGGGCTGTTGATCACCGTCCGGGCCTTCTGTGCCGGCCCCGACGACGTGCTGCTGGTTCCCGACCCCTGCTACACCGGCGTCACCGGCGTGGCGAGCCTGCTCGGCGTGAGCGTCGAGGCGGTCCCGGAGACCACCGACGGTCCCGACCTGGCGTATCTGGACCGCCTGCTGGCACGGCTGCACGCCGAGAAACGGCGGGCCCGACTGCTGTACCTGGTCCCGGACGCCGCCAATCCCTCCGGCACCACGATGAGCCGCGACGCCCGCGAGCACCTGCTGCACCTGCTGCGGCCGTACGGCACGGTGGTGCTCGAAGACACCCCGTACCGGCTGCTCGGCCCCGCCGACCGTCCACCCACGCTCAAGGCGCTCGATCGACACGGGCAGGTCGTCCACGTGGGATCGTTCGCCAAGTCCGCCTTTCCCGGTGCCCGCGTGGGCTACGTCATCGCCGACCAGACCGTGTACCGACCCGACGGCACCGGCCTGCTGGCCGACGAACTCAGCAAGATCAAGAGCATGGTCACGGTGAACACCTCACCGGTCAGCCAGGCACTCATCGGTGGACTGCTGCTGCGCGCCGGTCACCGGCTCGGTGCGGCCACCGCCCCGGCCGCCCGCCGATACTCGGCGATGATGCGCCTGCTCCGCGCCGAACTGGACCGCCACTTCCCGCAGCCGGTACGCGACCGGCTCGGGGTCAGCTGGAACGACCCGGACAGCGGCTTCTTCCTGAGCCTGACCGTGCCGTTCGTCGCCGGCGACGAGCAACTCGACGACTGCGCCCGTCGCTACGGGGTGCTGTGGACGCCGATGAGCTACTTCCACGTGCGTTCCGACGCCGGGCAGCGCGCCGTACGACTGTCCGTCAGCTACCTCACCGAGCAGGAGATCGTCGACGGCGTCGGACGGCTGGCCCGCTTCATCACGGACACCGCGTCATGACGGCAGCCGGTACGACCCTCGCCGTACCCCTGGTGCGCCGGTGGATGCGGCGTGCCCCGCACGCCCCGGCCGTACGTCAGGGTTCTGACACCCGCGACTACCAGGCCGTCGCCGGTCTGGCCCGGGCCGTGGCCGACCGGCTCACCGCCGCCGGAATCCGGGCCGAGGACCGGATCGCGGTCCTGGCCGACCGCAGCGCGGACCTGCCCGCGGTACTGCTGGGCATCGCCGCGGCCGGTGCGGTCTGCGTACCGATGGACGCCACCCACCCGGCGGACCGGCTCCGCTACGTCGCCACCGACGCCCAGGCCCGTCTCCTGCTCACCGACGGGACGCAACCGGTGCCGCCCACCCTGGCCGGGCTGCCGGTGCTGCGCCTGGACACGCTCGTCGCGGTGTCCGGGGAGGTCGACTTCGACGGCCATCCGCACCAGCTCGCCTGCCTGCTCTACACCTCCGGCTCCACCGGGCGCCCCAAGGGAGTCGGCGTGACCCACGGCGCGCTGGCCAACTGCCTCACCGCGACCGCCGAGGCGCTGGCCTACGCCCCCGGCGAGCGCTGGCTCGCGGTCACCCCGCTCACCTTCGACATCGCCATGCTGGAACTGCTCATGCCGCTCACCACGGGCGGACAGGTCGAGATCGCCAGCCGTGAACAGGCGCGCAGCGGCCCCGACCTGGCGCGGCTGCTGGCCACCACCAGACCGCGCTACCTGCACGCCACCCCCTTGACCTGGCAGATGCTGTTCACCGCAGGCTGGACCGGGGACGGTGGGCTGGTTGCCCTGATCGGCGGCGATCGGGTGCCACCGGCCCTCGGCGGCCGACTGGCGGAGCGCGTCGAACGGGTGCACCACCTGTACGGCCCCACCGAGGCGACCATGTACGCGGTCAGCGACATCGTGCCTCCCGGGCCACAACCCGCCGTGCTGCCGATCGGTACCGCGATTCCCGGCACCCGGGCGGTGGTCCTCGACCGCGCGCTGCGACCGGTGCCGGCCGGTACCGTCGGCGAACTCTGCCTCGGCGGCGTCTGCCTGGCCCGCGGCTATCTCGGTCGGCCCGCGCTGACCGCCGAGCGCTTCGTACCCGACCCCGATCATCCCGGCGAGCGGCTCTACCGCACCGGCGACCGGGCGCTGGTGCTGCCCGACGGGCGGCTGGAACTGCGGGGCCGCGACGACGACCAGGTGAAGATCCGTGGCCACCGGATAGAGCTCGGCGAGATCGAGAACGTGATGAGCGAACACCCCGACGTCGCGGTGGCCGCCGCCGTGGCCGTACTGGTCGGCGCGGACCAGCGTCTCGTCGGGTACGTGCAGCTGCGTCCGGCCGCCTCGGCGTCGGCGCTCGACACGCTTCGCGCGTACCTGCGCGACAAGCTGCCCGGACACATGCGGCCCACCGCGATCGGGGCGCTGCGCACCATGCCCATCACGACGACCGGGAAGGTGGATCGCGCCGCGCTCGCGCGGATCCGTCTGCCCTGAGGGAGGACCCATGACGGTAGACGCCGCACGCGCGAACGGATGGTTGCTGCGCCCGGTTTCCGGTGATCCGGCCGCTCGCCTGTTCTGCCTGCCGTACCTCGGTGCCGGCGCGTCGATGTATCACCGCTGGCCGCGCCGCATCGGCGAGGTCGAGGTCTGCCTGCTGCAACCACCGGGTCGGGAGAACCGGCTGCTGGAACCGGCCCACCGGGCGTACGAGCCGTTCGCGGAGGATCTGCTGGCCGCCGTCGAGCCGCTGCTGGATCGGCCGTACGGCCTCTTCGCGCACTGCAACAGCGTCTTCGCCGCGTACGTGGTGGCGCTGCGGCTGGCCGCGGCCGGCCACGCACCACGGCGCTTCTTCGCCTCTTCGATGGTCGCCCCCGACCAGGTCCCGTTCGGCAGCCTGCTCGACGTGCCCGCCGACCGCCTGCCCGAGGTCGTCGCCGACCTGATGCGGGCGCGCGGCACCGAACCCTCACCGGAGATCGTCGAGCTGGCGATGGAGGCCGTCGAGGCAGACCTGTGCGCCTACCGTGACTTCGGTGGTGCCGCCCCCGCACCGATGCCCTGCCCGGTCACCGTGCTCTCGTGGCGCGGCGACCGGACGGTCCCGCCGAGCCTGACCACCGGCTGGACCCGGTTCGGTCAGGACCGGGCGGTCAGTCTCGACGGTGACCACTGGGCGTTCCTGGACCCCTCGCCGGCCCTCCTGCGGATCATCGCCGAGGATCTGGCCGGCTGAGGGGTCCACCGCACCGGGTACTACAGCCGTGCGACCGCTGCGGCGAAGTCGGCGAGCACCGGCTTCTCGAACAGCAGTCGCATCGGCAACCGGTTGAGCTGGTACGCCTGTCGCACCGAGCCGATCATCTGGGCCGCCACCAGCGAGTGTCCACCCAGCTCGAAGAAGCTGTCGGTACGCCGTACCTGGGCGACTCCCAGCGCGTCCCGCCACAGGCCGGCGATGCGCTGCTCGTCCGGGCTCTGCCACTGCTCGACCGGCCCGGCGGGCGCCTCGCCCGACGTCTCCGGCAGGGCGGCACGGTCGATCTTGCCGCTGCTGTTCAGCGGCATCGCGTCCAGCACCACGTAGGTGGCCGGGAGCATGTACTCGGGCAGCGCCCGGCTCAGCGCCGCGCGCAGCGCTCCGCGTAGCGCCACCGGGTCGGTGCGCGCATCGTCGACGGTCAGGTACGCGACCAGCCGGTCGTGATCGCCGTCGCGGCGCATCACCACGGCCGCGTCGCGCACCATGGGCTGAGCCATCAGATGATGCTCGATCTCGCCCAGTTCGACCCGGAAACCGCGCAGCTTCACCTGATGGTCCACGCGCCCGAGGTGGTACAGCCGGCCGTCGTTGCCGAATCGGCCGAGGTCTCCGGTGCGGTACATGCGCGAGCCGGCCGGGCCGTGCGGGTCGGGCAGGAAGGCTGCCGCGGTCAGCGCGGGCTGGCGGCGGTATCCGCGGGCCAGGCCCACTCCGGCCACGAAGATCTCGCCGGGCGCGCCGACCGGTACCGGCCGCAACCGGTGATCGAGCAGGTGGACCGCGAGGTTCGGCAGGGCGGTGCCGATCGCGGGCGCGTCGGTGACCGGGGCGGCGACGTCGGTGAACGTGGCACACACTGTCGTCTCCGTCGGGCCGTACGCGTTGACGAACCGGCGGCCCGGCGCCCAGGCGGCGGCGAGGTCGGTGTCGCACTGCTCCCCGGCGGAGACGACCAGGCGCGGGTTGCCGAGGTCGTCCGGGGTGAGCGCACGGAGCAGGGTCGGGGGGTACGTGCCGACCGTCAGGCCCAGCTCCCGGATCTCGGCGGCGATCTCGGCCGGGGTCGCCTCGGCGGTGGTGAGGACGCCGAGGGTCGCCCCACCGGCGAAGGCCATCGTCATCTCCCAGACGGAGGCGTCGAAGGCCGCCGAGGAGAACAGCGACACCCGGTCCTGCGGACCGACCGCGAACTCGTCCCGCAGGGTCACCACCAGGTTGGCCAGCCCGGCCTGGGTGACCTCGACGCCCTTGGGTCGCCCGGTCGACCCGGAGGTGTAGATGAGGTAGGCCAGTTCCGCCGGGTCCGGCAGGTCGGTGACGGGCGTGTCGGGCTGGGCGGCGATCGCGGCCTCGTCCCGGTCGAGCAGCAGCAGCGGGCCGCTGTGCGCCGCGACCGCGACGGCCTCGCTCGCGGTGCTGACGACGAGTGTCACGTCGGCGGCGTCGAGGATGTCCCGGAGCCGTTCGGCCGGGTGGCGGGGATCGAGTGGCAGGTACACCGCCCCGCTCTTGAGTACGGCGAGGAAGCTGAGCGGCAGGTCGATGCCGCGTCCGACGCAGACGCCGACCACCCTGCCCGGCCCCGCGCCCGCCTGCCGTAGGTGATGTGCCAGCTTCGTGGCCCGGACGTCCAGCTCCCGGTAGCTGATCGAGGTGTCCCGGGTCCGGACCGCGGTGGCGTCCGGGTGGGCCGCGGCTACCTCGGCGAACAACTGCGCCGGTACGGCCGTGACCGGCGTCGCGCCCGGACGGGGCGGACGGTCCAGCAGCTCCTGGTCGGCCGGGCTGAGCATCGGCAGGTCGGACAGGCGTGTGCCGTCCTGCGCCGTGGCGCCCGCCAGCAGCAGGGTGAGCTGGTGCAGCAGCCGCTGCGCGGTGGTGGCGGTGAACCAGGGCGACCGGTAGTGCAGCGCGGCACGGCTGCCGTCGTCGGCCAACCACAGCTGCAACTGCGCGCCGTCGACCATCGCGGGTGGCGTGTCCGCGACCGAGACCACCAGCTGGGGCGGCCCGGAGAGCGCCGACAGCGTCGACGCGTCGAGGTTGCGGTGTGCCAGTGCGTCGAGCAGTACCTCCCGGGTGCGGCGCAGCACGTCGGTGAAGGTGGGCTCGCCGGAGCAGTCGAGACGTACCGTCACGGGCAGGACGTGTTCCGGGTGCCGGGCCCTCGCCAGGGGCGTGGTGACCAGGATGTCGTCCTGTCCGGTCAGGCGCGACGCCCAGGCGGCCACGGCGGCCGTCACCACCATCAGGGTGCTGGCCCGCTCGCGTCGGGCGAGCACGGCGACCGCCCGTCCGACGGTCGGTGGCAGCGTCAGCTCGCAGGAGGCGGGTGAGGCGGACGGTGCGGACACCGGCGGTTGGTCGTACGGCAGGCCGAGCCGGGGCGGCGCGCCCCGCAGGTGCCGCCGCCAGTACTCCACGTGTCGCGGGTCGTCGCTCAGGTCGGTCGGGGTGCCGGGCCTGCTCGTCGGTCCTGCGGAGGTCAGCGCCTCAGTCACGATCGTCCTCCAGGTGAATGCGTACGGGAAGCTGGTCCAGACCCCACATCAGGTTCGACCTGAGCCGGCGGACCGGTCCGGTCAGCTCGAAGCGCGCCACCTGACTGGCCAGTGCGTCGAGGGCGACGCGTAGTTCGAGCCGGGCCAGGGCGGCGCCGATGCAGAAGTGCTGCCCCATGCCGAAGGTGACGTGCCGGTTGGGCCACCGGGTGATGTCGAAGCGGGACGCGTGGGGGAACGCCGCCTCGTCGCGGTTGACCGCCGGGTTCCAGATGGTCACCTGTTCACCGGCCTCGACGAGTTGCGGCCCGACCACCACGTCGGTGAGTGCGGTACGCATGACGTGCAGGCTCGGCGCGGTCCACCGCAGGATCTCCTCGACGGCGGTCGCCATGACCGCTTCGGTGTCGTGTCGCATCCGCTGCCACTGGGTGGGGTTGTCGATGAACGCCAGCACCCCGCCGGCCGTGGCGTGCCGGGTGGTCTCGTTACCGCCGGTCAGGATGCCGTTGATGTTGACCTGGATGTCCTCGTCGGACATCCGGTAGCCGGCCGACTGTCCGGTCACCATGGCGCTGACCAGGTCGTCGCCGGGGCGACGTCGGCGTTCGGCGATCAGGTCGGCCGAGTACAGGAAGATGTCGGCGTGCGCCTGCTCCTGCAGCTGCGCGCTGATCGGGTCGCCGCCGTCCTCGGTGACCGAGCCGAACGCGGTACGGGTCAGCTCGATCATCAGGTCCCAGTCGTCGCGTGGTACGCCCAGCAGTTGACAGGTGACGTAGAGCGGCAGCCGTCCGGCGATGCGGTCCACGAAGTCGAACGAGTCGAGATCGCGTACCTCGTGGAGGAGCTGCCGGACGATGGTCCGCATGCTCTCCTCGAGCCGTCGTACGGATCGTGGGGTGAAGGCCGGGTTGAGCACGTCCCGCATCCGCCGGTGCCGGGTGCCGTCGGTGACGATGAGCATCTTGCCGGCGGAGGCCCGCCCGGCCGCGCCCTCCCCACCGATGCGCATGCCACGCTCGGAGGTGAAGGACTGCCGGTCCTCGTAGACGGCGGTGGCGAGCCGATGGGTGGTGATCGCCCAGAACTCGGAGCCGTCCGGCCGCCGGTTGCGGTACATCGGGGCGTGCTCGCGCAGGTGGTCCCAGACCTGGTACGGGTTGCCGCTGACGTACAGCTCGGGGTCGCCGAGGTCCACGTCGGTCAGTTGGTTCACCGCGCACCTCCGGTGGGGCGTACCGCGAACAGTTCGAAGATGTCGGTGCCGGTCAGCAGCGGATCCTGGGCCACACCCACCCGGTATCCGCGTTCGGTGAGTTCCTGCCGCAGCTGGTGCAGCCGTCCGTCGATGTCGTGCAGCTGCACGACGACCTGCCGGATCGTGGGCCAGTGCCGCTCGGCGATCCCGCGCAGCACCTCGACCTCCGCCTTCTCCACGTTGATCTTCAGCAGGTCGATCGGCTCTCCGCCCAGTTCGTCGGCGATCTCGGAGAAGGTGCGCAGCTCGCAGGTGAGCGTCTCGCTGTCGTGCCGGTCGGCCACCATCTCCTCGATGTCGTCGGTGTCGAACCCGCTGTTGGCGAGGAAGGCCCGGGTGAGCTGTTCGTCGTACCCGCGATCGGCGTGGAAGCTGGTCATCGCGGTGATCTGCGGATAGTTGGTCAGCACCGCCCTGCCGGGCCGGTCGGACAACGCGAACGGGTAGGCGGTGCCCCGGACGCGATGTTCGGCGAAGTTGGCGGCGAGTGCCTGGTAGCACCGGGGTGCGGGTTCGAAGGCGAAGACGCGGCTGCCGGCCTCCCAGTGGAAGAAGAGTGAGGCCACACCGACGTTCGCCCCCACGTCGAAGACGGTCCCACCTGGCGTCAGGGTGACGCCGTGTTGCAGGTAGGCGCGTCCGGTCACGATGTTGCGGTACATCAGGCTCGTCTCGCCAGCATTGAGTTGCATGACGTCGTAGCCGTTGGGCAGGCGCATCCGTTCCACGCGCCGTACCTCCGTTTCGGTCGACCCTTCGTACCCTGCCATTTCAGTCACTTAATATTGACTGTAGTTGTGCAGAGATTACAGTAGTTGTCGGACGCTGACTATGGATCGGTGCTGGGGGAGGGGCGAGTACGTGACAGAGTCGCTACCGGAATTGGTCGACCACCATCGATGGGAGCTGTCCGAGGCCGCGGCTACGGCCGTGACGAGGGCGGCCCGCAGCGCGCAGGTGCCAACCCGACAGGTGGTCGCGGCGGCCTGGGCCAAGGTCAGGTCGGTCCTGACCGGTGACCCCGAGCTGCCGCCCGGACCCTGGCGCGGCCTGCTCGGCACCGACACCGGCGAGGCCACGCCCGTCGGCGAACCGCCCACCGCCGTCGAGCTGGAACACCCCGCCGACCTGCTGCGCGGCGTCGACGCGTCACGAATCGGCGAGTACCTGGACGGGGTGCTGCGGGCCATCGCCGCGGACCTGGACGCGCCGCACGAGAAGCACTCGCTGCTCACCGGCAAGGACGTCTGGCGGCAACTGCACGTGTTCCACGGCGAGCTGCGCGAGCTGCCCGACCGCCGGGCACACGAGCTGATCGGCGAGCAGGCCCGGCGTACGCCCCATGCGGTCGCCGCCGTCCGCGGCGAACTGCGCTGGACGTACGCCGAACTGGACCAGCGCGCCAACGCGGTGGCGAACCGGCTCGTCGCGGCCGGCGCCCGTCCCGGCGACGTGGTCGCCGTGCTCAGCGACCGGACCCTGCCCTGGGTGGCCGCGATCCTCGGCATCCTCAAGGCCGGCCTGGTCTACCTCCCGGTCGACCCCGCCTACCCGCACTCCCGGATCGCCGGCATCCTGCGGCGCAGCGGAACCCGGCTGCTGCTGGCCGAGGTGCCGATCGAACCGATCGCCGACGTCCCGGTGCTGCCGCTGGAGGCCGCCGGACCGACAATCGACCCACAGGTGTCCGTACCGGCCGACGCCCCCGCGTACATCTACTTCACCTCCGGCTCCACGGGTGAGCCGAAGGGCGCGGTCTGCGCCCACGCCGGCATGCTCAACCACCTGACGGCCAAGATCGATGACCTTGGCCTCACCGAGCAGGACGCCGTCTGCCAGAACGCGCCGCAGTGCTTCGACATCTCCCTGTGGCAGGTGCTGGCGCCACTGCTCGTCGGTGGGCGGACCGTGCTCGTGCCGCCGCAGGTGATCCTCGACGTGGAGGCGTTCGTGTCCACTCTCGACCGGGAGCGGATCACCGTCCTTCAGGTCGTTCCCTCGTACCTCGAAGTCCTGCTCGGTCACCTCGACCTGAGTCCGCATCAACGTCCGGCACCACGGATCGTCTGCGTCACCGGGGAGGCCATCTCTCGCAGTCTCGTCGCCCGTTGGTTCGGTTGCTTCCCCGACGTTCCGCTCGTCAACGCCTACGGTGCGACCGAGGTCTCGGACGACACCACCCACGAGATCATGCGTGCGCTGCCCGCCACCGAACTGGTGCCGGTCGGCCGCCCGGTGCAGAACGTATCGGTGTACATCCTGGACAGTCAGCTCGCCCTGGTGCCCTTCGGCGCACCCGGACAGATCGCCTTCGCCGGCATCTGCGTCGGCCCCGGCTACATCAACGACCCGGACCGCACCGCGGCGGCCTTCGTGCCCGACCCGTTCCGACCCGACCAGCGGATGTACCTCACCGGCGACTACGGTCGCTGGCTGCCCAACGGGCATCTGGAGTTCCTCGGCCGGCGCGACGAGCAAGTCAAGATCAGCGGGATGCGGGTCGAGGTCGGCGAGGTCGAGAACACTCTGCTGCGGGTGCCCGGGGTGCGCTCGGCCTGCCTGGTGGTGGTGCCGATCGGGACGAGCAAACGCCTGGCCGCCTTCTTCACCGCCGACGAACCGGTGCCGGACCTCAAACGGCGGTTGGCGGACCTGCTGCCGGCCCACATGGTCCCCTCCACGGTGCACCAGCTCGACGCGTTGCCACTGACCGAGAACGGCAAGGTCGACAAGGCCGCACTCGTCGCCGCCGCGCTGCGGGCCGGCGCTCAGGCAACCGTGTCCCAGGAACGTGAACAGGCGACCAACCCGCTGGAGCGCCGGCTCGCGGCCGCCTGGGCCGAGGTCCTCAACCGCCCGCTCGAGGACATCTACCGCACCGACAACTTCTTCGCCCTCGGCGGCGACTCGCTCTCGGCGGTCCGGCTGGTCGTCAAGCTCAAGCACCTCATCACCCTCACCACCCTGACCAGCAACCCGGTGCTGGCCGACCTGGCCGAGGCAGCGAGTCGTACCGGTCAGGCGCAGCTGCTCCAGGCCCTGGCCACGCCGCAGGAGCCGGTGGCGACGGTGGTGACCGTGCCCGACGCGGCCGGCACCGCCCTCAACTTCCAACCGCTCGCCGCCGGCCTCACGGCGATGAACTGTGCTCTGCTCGCCACCGAACTGCCCGGGCACGACCTCGCCCGTCCCGAGGAGCCACTTGTGGACGTGGCACAGGTCGCCACCCGGCTGGCGGACGAGATCGCCGCACGGGTCGACACCCCGCTGATCCTCTGGGGCCAGGGCAGCGGCGCGGCTGTCGCGGTGGAATGCGCTCGCCTGCTGCACGACCGGGGTCGGCCCGCGGCCCGACTCGTCCTCGCCGCGGCCACCGCCGACCCGCATCAGCTCGCCGCGGATCTCGCCGAGGTGCAGGCGATGGGGGAGGGGGAGATTCGGCGACACATGGCCGCCCAGGCGACCTACACCGAACTCGACGAACTCAAGAGCGAGCGGGAGGCGCTCATCGAGCGGGCGTACCGCCACGACACCCTCGGCGCCGCGCACTTCCTCCGGCACGCGCGCGACGGGTGGCCGGCACTGGCGGTGCCGACCTGGGTCGTCGTCGGCGACGACGACATGCGACTGGCCACCGAACCCCGTCCCGAGCTGGCCTGGCGGCACTTCGCCCCGACCGCCGAGCAGGTCGTCCTGCCCGGTGCAGGACGGCACTTCCTGCGCACCCACGCCGACGAGGTGGTCACCCTCCTACGGTCGATCGTGACCACCCGGACCGGCGCGTGAACGGGCAGCCCGTGGTGGAGCCGACCGCGATGCCGCTCACCGGGCGGCTCGGCCGTACCCCGTCCGTCGTCCTGCACGAGCACGTCCTGGCACCGCAGTTCCAGTTCGAGGTCGACCACCTGCTCGGGTGGTACCGGGTCGTCGAGCGGGTGCTGCTGGCCGAGTACACCCGGATGGGGCTGGTCACCGAGCCCGAGGCAGCCGCCATCGCCGCACTGCTCGACACGGCCACCGCCGACCGGATCACCGCCGACCCGGCGGCCAACCTCTCCGACATCTGCCTGGCGCTGGAGCGGCACGTGCTGGCCGGGCTGGCGACGGTGCCGTCCGCCTGGCACGTGGACCGCAGCCGCAACGACATCCAGGCCACCGCCCAACTCCTGTACGCCCGCAGCGAGCTGCTCGACATCGCCGAGGCGCTGGTGGAGCTCACCCGGGTCGCCCGGCACCGGGCCGCCGCCGTGACGCACCTGCCGATGCCCGGGTACACCCACCTGCAGGCAGCCCAGGTCAGCACGCCGGGCTTCTTCCTCAGCGCCCTCGTCGAGCACTGCCTACGGACGCTACGGCGGCTCCTGGCCACCTACGACGAGATCAACCTGAGCCCGCTCGGTGCGGGTGCGCTCACCGGTCAGGAACTGCCCTGGGACCGGGACCGGATGGCCCTGCTGCTCGGCTGCGCCAGTCCGCATCCGCACGCGCTGACCGCCGTGGCGTCCCGGGCCTGGGCGTTGGAGATCGCCGGCGAGCTGTCCCACTTCGGGGTGGGGACGAGCCGGTTCGTCACGGACCTGATGGCCTGGGCCAGCAGCGCGTACGGCTTCGTCGAACTGCCCGACGAACTCGCCGGCATCTCCGCAGCCATGCCGCAGAAGAAGAACTATCCGGTGCTGGAGCGGATCCGGGGTCGCACCGCCCACCTGACCTCCCTCGCCCTCGACCTGGCCACCGCGCAACGGGCCACCCCGTACAGCAACATGGTCGAGGTCTCCAAGGAGGCCGGGGCGTACCTGCACGACCTGTTCCGATCGGCGCGCGGGGTGCTCGCCCTGCTGCGGACGGTGCTGGAGAACCTGGACTGGCGGCCCGAGGCGATGCGGTCCGCCTGTGACCGGGAGTTCCTCGGCGGATTCACCCTCGCCAACCGGCTCACCCTCGACGAGAAGGTCCCGTGGCGGACCGCGCAGGTCATCGTCGGACGGTACGTCAGCGCCAAGCTGGCCGCCGGTGACCCCCTGGACCGACCCGACGCGTCGTTGCTGGCCGATCTGGCCGAAGCGGCGGGGTACCTGTTGACCGACCCGGCGGCGCGGCTGCGTGGGCTCGACAGCGAGGGGCAGTTGGCCGTCAAGTGCTCTGCGGGGTCCGCCCGTCCCGACCACGTCCGTGACCTGCTGGACCGCCAGGGTGTCGCGCTCGACGCGCTGGCCGGGCAGCTGGGACGTCGTCGGGCCACCGTCGAAGCCGCGATCCGGGAGGTCCACGCCCTCTTCGCGGCCGGCTCGCCCACCGCGGCGCGAGGACCGGCGTGAGCACCGGACAGGCGCACCGGTCCCGGACCGCCACCGGCGTCAGCTCCGCCTTCGGCACCTTCGGCGAGCTGCTCCAGGGGGTGCTGCCGGATCAGGTCGACTTCCTGGTCACCATGCCGATCGCCCGATGGGCCACGGCGACCTTCGAGCTGGCCGCCTCGGGCGGGGTCGGTGTCACCCCCGCGCACAAGACCAAGGCCCGACGACTGGCCGAGTCGATCCTCGCCGTCCACGCGCCGGGCGCCGGGGGACGACTGACGCTCGACGGCACCATCCCCGAAGGCAAGGGCCTGGCCAGTTCCTCCGCCGACCTGGTGGCGACCGCCCGCGCGGTCGCCAACGCCCTCGGCGTCCACCTGCCGGACACCGACATCGAGGACTTCCTGCGGGAGATCGAACCCACCGACGGCGTCATGTACCCGGAGGTGGTGGCCTTCGACCACCGGGCGGTACGGCTGCGCGCCCGGCTCGGCGTACTGCCGCCGCTGACCGTGGTCGGCATCGACGAGGGAGGCACGGTGGACACCGTCGCCTTCAACCGCATCCCGAAGCCGTTCCCCGCCGCCACCCGCGCCGAGTACGCCCGCCTGCTGGACACCATCACCACCGCCATCGCCGTGGGTGACCTGGCGACCGTCGGGCGAGTGGCCACCCGCAGCGCGGAACTCAACCAGCAGCTGCGGCCCAAGCGGTCGCTGACCGCGATGCTCGCGATCTGTGCCGAGGCGGGCGGGGTCGGTGTCGTGGTGGCCCACAGCGGTACGGCCATCGGCGTACTCCTGCCCCACCAGGCGCTCGGGTACGAGCGCCGCCTCGATCTGACCCTGCGCCGCTGTGCCGAACTCAGCGACCAGGTCCTGCTCTACCACGCCCTGTGCGTGGACTACCGATAGGAGCTGCGGTGCGTTTCGACTCCATGGTGGACGCCATCGGGCATACACCCCTGGTCCGGCTGCGGGCCTCCGGTGACGTGCACCTGTTCGCCAAGCTCGAACTACAGAACCCGTACGGGATGAAGGACCGGGTCGCCCGTGAGGTGGTGCTCGCGGCGCGGGAGTCCGGTGAGCTGGCCCCGGGGGCACCGATCGTGGAGAGTTCCTCCGGGACGTTGGCGCTCGGGCTGGCGCTGGTCGGAACCGTGCTCGGTCACCCGGTGCACATCGTCACCGACCCCCGCATCGACCCGATCACCCTGGCCAAGCTCCGCTCGCTCGGCTGTGTCGTGCACGTGGTACCGGCGATGGCACGCCACGGCTGGCAGAGCGCACGCCTGGAGCGCCTCGCCGAACTGCGCCGGGAGCTGCCCGGCGCGTACTGGCCGCAGCAGTACGGCAATCCGCTGAACCCGCGGGCGTACCAGGCGCTGGCCCGGGAGATCGTCACCGACCTGGGACCGGTCGACGTGCTCGTCGGCTCGGTGGGCAGCGGTGGCTCGCTCTGTGGTGCCGCCCGCGCGTTGCGCGCGTACCAGGCGGAGCTGCGGGTCGTCGCGGTCGACTGCGTCGGCAGCGTCCTGTTCGGTCAGCCCGATCTGCCCCGCCGCCGGCAGAGCGGTCTGGGCAACAGCCTGCACCCGGAGAACCTCGACCACACGGTCATCGACGAGGTGCACTGGCTCAACGACCGGGAGGCCTTCGCCGCCACCCGCGACCTCGCAAGGGAACAGGGCATCTTCGCCGGCAACTCGGCCGGATCGGTGTACCAGGTGATGAAGGGGCTGACCGGACTGCTCGCCCCGGGGACCCGGGTGGTCGGCATCCTGCCCGACAGGGGCGACCGCTACGCCGAGAACCTCTACGACGACGGGTACTGGGCCGAGCAGAACCTCGACGACCTTCCGCTGGCCCGCGAGCCGGTGCAGGTGCCGTACGGCAGCCGCATCACCTCGTGGTCGTACGCGGCGGTGCCGTCACGGGAGCTGGTCTTCGTCGAGTCCAACACCACCGGCACCGGCATGCTCGCCCTGCACCAGGCGGTACGACTGGGCCTGCGCCCGGTTCTGCTGACCCATCGTCCGGGACGGTATTGCGGGCTGCCCGACACCCCGGCGGAGGTCGTCGAGTGCGACACCAACGACGTCGACGCCCTGCGCGCGCTGCTGTCCCGGCGGAGGTCCCTGGCCGGCGTCACCACCACGAGCGAGTTCTACCTGGAGACCGCTGCCACCCTGGCGGGCGGCCTCGGCCTGCCCGGTAGCAGCGCGGACGCGGTGGCGGCGTGTCGGGACAAGGCGCGTACCCGTGACCTGCTGAGCCGGGCGGGGTTGCCGCAGCCGCGGTACTCGGTGGTCCGTGCGCCGCACGAGGTCGCGGCTGCGGTGGCGCGGGCCGGGCTGCCCTGCGTGGTCAAGCCGACGGGCGACTCCGCCTCGACCGGGGTGCGGCTGTGTCGCACCGAGGCGGAGGCGCAGGCCCAGGTGGCGGCGCTGCTCGCGGTCACCGTGAACGTCCGTGGCCAGGCCACGAATGCGGCAGTGCTGGTCGAGCAGTATCTGCGCGGTGCGGAGGTGAGTGTGGAGACCTTCGCCGCCGAGGGGCGCGTGGAGATCGTCGGCATCACCGACAAGACGATCGGTCCCGAGCCGTACTTCGTGGAGACCGGTCACATCTTCCCGGCGCCGCACCGACCGGAGAGCGAGGCGATCCGACAGACCGCCCGCTCGGCGCTCGCCGCGGTCGGGCTCGCGCACGGCGCGGCGCACATCGAGATGCGGCTGACCGAGGCCGGACCGGTCGTCGTCGAGATCAACGCTCGGCTGGCCGGCGGCATGATCCCCGAACTGATCCGCATCGCCACCGGGCTCAACATGGTGGAGCGGCAGCTGAGGGCGGCGAGCGGCCTGCCGCTGGAGCCGCTGGCACCCGCGACCCGGTACGCCGGGATCCGCTTCCTGACCACCGCGACCACCGGGGTGTTGCGTGCCGTCGACGGCGCCGATGAGGTCGCCGCGCTGCCGGGCGTGCACGACGTGACGGTCACGGCACGTGTCGGTGCAGCCGTAGGCCCGGCCACCGACGCCTACGGGCGACTCGGCTGGGTGATCGCCGACGGCGACAGCCCCGAGGAGGTACGGGCCCGCCTCGACCAGGCCCTGGCCCGCATGGCACTGGACGTGACGCCCGCGTCGGACGCGGCGGCTGACGAGAAAGTGACGGTATCCGCATGATCGAGATGCGCAGTGACACCTTCACCCTGCCGACGGAGCAGATGCTCGCCGCGATGACGAGCGCCCCGCTCGGCGACGACGTCTACGGCGAGGACCCGACAGTCCGTGAGCTGGAGGAGACGAGCGCGCAGCTGACAGGTAAGGAGGCGGCCTGCTTCCTGCCGAGCGGCACGATGGCCAACCTGTGCGCGATCATGGCCCAGGTGCCACGCGGCGCGAAGGTCATCGTCGGCGACGAGTCCGACATCTACCTGTACGAGGCCGCCGGGGCGAGCGTCTGTGCCGGGGCGGCCTACGAGCCGGTCCGCACCGACGAGGAGGGGCGTCTTCCGCTCGACGGGCTCGCTGCGGCCTTTCCCGCCGACCCGGACGACCCGCAGTTCGCGCTGCCGGCGTTGATCTGCCTGGAGAACACCCACAACAGGGCCGGCGGCATCGTGCTCGACGAGGCGTACCTGCGCGCGGTGCGGGACTTCGCCGACGAGCGGGGAGTTCCCGTCCACCTCGACGGGGCGCGCCTGTTCAACGCCGCACTGGCGGCCGGTACCACCGTCGAGGCCGTCGCGCGGCACGCCGACACCGTGCAGTTCTGTCTGTCCAAGGGGCTCAGCGCTCCGGTCGGTTCGATGCTCACCGGCCCCGCCGAGGTCATCGGCCGGGCCCGCCGGGTGCGCAAGTTGCTGGGCGGTGGGATGCGGCAGGCGGGTGTGCTGGCGGCGGCGGGGCTGATCGCCGTGACACGGATGCCGCAGCGACTCGCCGAGGACCACGCGAACGCGCTGCGCCTCGCCGAAGGGCTGGCGCAGCTGCCCGGGGTGACCCTCGACCCGAAACGGGTGCAGACCAACATCGTCCTGTTCCGGCTCGCCGACATGCCGTGGGAGCGGTTCGTCGCCGAGACGGCCGACCTCGGACTGCGGGTGGCGGAGTTCGGGCACGGTCGGATCCGTGCCGTGACCCACCGCGGTGTCAGCCGTGCCGACGTCGACCGGGCCGTGGAGATCGTCGGGCGGGTGGTGGCGCGGTGACCGCGGTCGCGAGCGGCGGCCGGGTCGTCGAGCCGTGGCGGGTCCACGCCGGCACCGACGACTGGCTGTACGACAACCGTGTCGAGCTTCGTCAGCGGCTCACCGAGACCGGCGTGGTGCACCTGCGGGGGCTCGGGCTCGATTCCCCCGAACGGTTCGCGGCGGCCGTCGAGGCGCTGGTACGGCCCTGCCCGCGCCGGGAACCGTTCGCACCACGGCCACACCTGGGCGGGCCGGTGTACGGGCCGCCTGCCTGGCCGTCCTACCGGGACATGTGCCCGCACAACGAGCAGAGCCACGCCCTGGTGTTTCCCGGCACGCTGCTGCTGGCACACCCGCCAGGGGCGGCGGCGACCGGGCGGACCCTGCTCGCCGACGGGGTCGAAGCGTTGTCCCGGATGCCGTCGAGGGTGCGGGACGCGTTCGTCACGCGGGGGTGGATGCTGGTCCGCAACTTCCGGCCGTACGTGGGCATGGGGTGGCGACAGGCGTTCGGGGTGGAGACGGTCGCCGAGGTCGAGGCGTACTGCGTCGGACAGTCGATCGGGTACGAGTGGCTGCCCGACGGCACGTTGCGTACCCGGCAGGCTCGGGCCTCGACGCTCGCGCATCCGGTGACGGGCGTGACGGCGTGGTGCAACCAGATCGCCTTCCTCAGCGAATGGAGTCTCCAGCCCGAGGAACGCGAGGTGCTGGTGGGGGCGTACGGCCGTACGGGGCTGCCCTTCAACACCTTCTTCGGTGACGGGGAACCGGTGCCGGCTGAGGACCTGGCGGCGGTGCAGGAGGCGATCGACGCGTCGACGTTCGACCTGTCGTGGAGGCCGGGGGACGTGGTGCTCGTCGACAACGTGCGGATGGGGCACGGGCGTAGCGCCCACGACGGTACGTGGCCGCTGTGGGAGGCGCAGGGCGACCCGATTCCCGCTGTTGACTTTGCATGACTCCTGTCATGACTTGAGCCGTTAACTCTGGTAAGTTTCGTTGTCATCGGCAGTCAAGACGAGTTGAGGTGCTGATGAACAAGTGGGTGAGCATCGCCACGCCGAACCCAACCGCTCCCACGCGGTTGTTCTGCTTCCCGTACGCAGGCGGCGGCGCCTCCGCGTACCGGGAGTGGCACCGCTGGCTGCCGCAGGTCGAGGTGGCCGCCGTGCAGTTGCCGGGGCGGGAGAACCGGCTCGGGGAACGACCGATCGCCGCCATGGACCGCCTGCTCGATCTGCTGGTCGAGGCCCTCGACCCGCTGCTGCGGCAACGCCCCTTCGCCTTCTTCGGCCACAGCATGGGCGCCCGGATCGCGTACGCGCTGACCCGCCGGCTCGAACAGGACGGCGCGCCCCTGCCGAGCTGGCTGTTCGCCTCCGGCAGCCCCGCACCGTGGCTGCGGATCCCCGAAGCGGCCTGGGCCGAGCCCGACGACCGGCTGCTGGCCTGGCTGGCCGACCTCGGCGGTACGCCCCCGGAGGTGCTCGACAGCCCGGACCTGATGCAGCTGGCGCTGCCCGTCATCCGCGCCGACCTGACCCTCGGCGCCACCTGGCAGTACCCGTACACCACCCCGTCGTCGGTGCCGGTACATGCCTTCGCCGCCACCGACGACGACTACGCCACACCGCAGCGGGCTCGGGCCTGGGAACGCGAGACCACCGGCCCGTGCCGGGTGAGCGTCTTCCCGGGCGGGCACTTCTTCCTGCACGAACACACCGCACAGATACTCCGGTTGATCGACGAAGACCTGCTCAGCGTGGCGCGGTGACGGCCATGACCTCCACCGGACTCGCCGCCACTGCGCCCGCCATCGACCACCCGCAGCAGTGGCCGGTCTACGACACTCAGGCTGTCGCAAGAGCCACCGACCTGATCCGCGCCGGCCGCACCTTCGACTACCGGCACGGCCCCGAGATCGCCGAGATCGAGCAGTTGTTCTCCGAACACCTGGACGGTCGACACGTCCTCGCGGTCAACTCCGGCACCAGCGCGTTGCTCGCCGCGTACTACGTCCTCGGGCTCGGCCCCGGTGACGAGGTGCTGGTGCCGTCCCTGACCTTCCTCGCCACCGCATCGCCGCTGTTCGTGCTCGGCGCCACCCCGGTGCTCTGCGACAGCGCAGCGGCCAACGGCAACGTCACCGCCGCCAGCCTGGCCGAGCGGATCACCAGCCGGACCCGGGCCATCGCGGTCACCCACCTGTTCGGTCACCCCTGCCCGATGGCGGAGATCGCACAGCTCGCCCGCGAACGGTCACTGGCGCTGATCGAGGACTGCTCGCACGCCCACGGATCGACGATCGACGGAGTCCCGGTGGGCACCTTCGGCGACCTCGCCGTCTTCAGCATCGGCGGACTCAAACTCGTCAGCGGTGGGATGGGCGGTGTCCTCGCCTGCCGCGACACCCGCCACTACGACCTGGCGTGCCTGCTGAGCAGCTTCCGGCAACGCAGCAACCTCACCGTCCGGGATCCGGCGTTGCGTCGCCTCGCCGACGTCGGGCTGGGCGGCAACCTGCGGATCAGCCCCGTCGCGGCCGTCCTGGCCAGCAGCCACATGCGACGGCTCGACGCGCTGGTACGCGCCAAACACGACAACGCCACCGCACTCGTCGCCGCGCTCAGCACCCACCCGGGCATCGAAGGGCTGGGCGTCACGGCCGGACACACCATGGGCGGCTGGTACGACATCGTGCTGCGCGTCGACCCGCTGCGCGCCGGCTTCGACCGCGACGAACTGATCGCCGCGCTGAAGCGGCACGGCGTACGGGCCGGTGTGCCGCAGACCGCCCCGCTGCACCGTACGTCGGTCTTCACCGGCGCCCGGCCACCGACCTGGCACGCCTACTCACCGGCCACGTTGCGCCGACGCTTCACGTACGCCCCGGAGGACCTTCCGGTGAGCGCTCGGCTGCACGACGAGTGGATCAGCCTGCCGGCGACCTACTTCAACGAGCCGCAGGAGGAACTGCTCGGCGCGTACCGGCGGGCTGCCGAGCGGGCGCTGTCCGACCTGGCGGCGACCCGATGAGCCAGACCTCGGTCTACCTCGTCGGCGTGCAGAGCCTCGCCAGCTGGTTCACCCACTTCGTCCAGTGGCGACCGGGCGATCGGCACCTGCATCTGGGGGAGGGGCCGGTCGACGCCGAGGCGCTCCAGCGCAGCTTCCAGGGCCTCGACGCCGCCACCGCCGTCTTCCTCACCAGCCACGACACGCTGTTACGCGACCGGGAACTCGCCGCCGGGCTGCGCGTCGCCGGCCACCGGGTCATCGTCCAGTCGGCGAGCGCGGCGAGCCTCGGCCTCGACAAGGTGGCGATGAAGCGCTTCTTCGACCGGCACGGCATCCCCACCGCGCCGTGGCGGTACCAGGACGAGGGCACCCTCGACGGAGCCGGCGACGACCTGCTGGTGGTGAAGGGCCGCAACAGCACCCAGAGCATCGGTATCCGGATGGCCACCGAGGTGACGTCGTCCCCGCAGTACTTCACCGAACGGTACGCCGACGGTGTGGAGTACTCGGTCGTGGCGCACCGGACCGGCGGGCGCACCATCACCCTCCCGCCGGTCTGGAAGGGACCCACCTCGCCGATGCTGGTCCCACCGTGGCGCCGGCTGCGGCTGTGCCCCGCCCCCGGTCTGACCCCGGCCCTCGACACCTGGCTGCGCGACACCACCGAAACGATCGCGCAGGCCGCCGACGTCGACGGCTACCTGGAAGTGGAGTTCCTGGTCCAGGCCGACGGCACCGGTCTGGTCCTGGAGATCAACCCGCGGATCTGCGGCACGCTGCGCATCGCCGCGCTGGCCGCCGAGGTTCCCGTCTTCTCGCTACACCACCTGACGTCGTCGGCGGCGCTGCCGGCCCTCCGGTACGCCGCCGAGGTCCCGTACACCGGCGCGTCGTTCAACGACCCGGCACAGCAGGTGTACGCCACCTCGCGGCTCACCGTCGCCGCGCCGGACCCGACGACCGTCATCACCGCGCTTCGCCGGCACGCCGGTGACCGCGCACTGCTCTACGACCCCTGGACCACCGGCAACGCGCCGACCCTGCTCGGAGCCCGAGAGGAAACCCCGTTATGAGCACCGAAACCGTCCGCGATGGAGCACCGTCGGATGACGGAGCTCCACCACCCTCGCTGAACCGGCACCGCGACTTCAACAAGCTCTGGCTCGGGCAGGGGATCTCCGCCTTCGGCACCGAGATCACCACCCTGGCGTTGCCGCTCACCGCGATCCTCATTCTCGATGCGAGCGCCACCCAGATCGGCGTCATGTCGGCGTTGCGGGAGCTGGCCTTCCTGGGCCCTCTCCTGTTCTTCGGCGTCCTCGTCGACCGGATGCGCCGACGTCCGTTGATGATCGGTACCGACCTGGCCCGTGCCTTCGTGATCGGTCTCGTGCCGGTGCTGGCCTTCCTCGACTCGCTGACCATGATGGTGATGTACCTCGTCGCCTTCACCGTCGGTTGCCTCTCGGTCATCTTCGACCTGGCCTACCGCTCCTACCTGCCCAGCATCGTCTCCCGCGAGCAGTTGATGGCCGGCAACAGCCGGCTGCAGGCCACCGACTCGCTGTCCCAGATCGCCGGTCCCGGCCTGGCCGGTCTGCTCGTGCAGGCGCTGCGAGCGCCGTTCGCGCTGGTCATCGACGCGATCTCATTCGTCGCCTCGGCGATCGCCATCGCGCTGGTGAAGACCCCGGAGCCGCCGGTCGAGCGCTCCGCCGAGGACATCGGTCGCGGCTGGCGGGGAGTCTTCAGCGACATCGGCAACGGCATGCGGATCACCGTCCGGCACCCGGTGGTCCGGGCCCTGGCCGGCAACAGCGCCACCTTCAACTTCTTCTCGATGCTGATGCTCACCCTCTTCGTGCTGTACGCGACCCGCGAGTTCGGCATCACCCCGGCCGCGCTCGGCTTCATCTTCGCCGCCTTCGGCGTCGGCGGTCTGCTCGGCGCGGTGACCATGGGACGGCTGCTGAAGGTGTTGGGCTACGGACGGCTGCTGATCGTCGCCTACCTGCTGGCGGTCGTGCCGATCGTGGCCATACCGTTCGTCGACGGTTCGCCGACCACCGCCGCGATCCTCTTCGGGATCATCCACTTCGTGGTCGGTTACGGCATCGTCTCGTCGAACATCGCCGAGATGACCATGCGTCAGATGGTGATCCCCCAGCACATCCTGGGTCGGGTCAACGCCAGCTTCCGGTTCCTCATCGGTGGCCTGGTGCCGATCTCCGCGCTGGTGGCGGGCCTGCTCGGTGACTCCATCGGGTTGCGGGCAACGCTGTTCATCACCGCCGTGGGCATCCCGCTGTCGCTGCTGTGGCTGATCTTCTCGCCGATTCCGAAGTTGCGCACCGTTCAGGACGTGGAGGCGACGGCATGAGTGGTCCGACGCTCGACGGTGGCTGCGACCGCGGTTACGCGATGAGCCCCTGCCTGTGGGGACGTGAGCCGGAACCGGTCGTCGAGAGCCTGGCCCAGCGCACCTCGCTGGAGGGCCTCCGGGTGCTGGACGCCGGCTGCGGCGAAGGGCGCAATGCCGCGTTCCTGGCCCGACACGGTGCGCTCGTCGACGCGACCGACGTGTCCGAGTTGGCGTTGCGCAACGCTCGGGGGGCGTGGCCGGACGAGGTGGGGATCACCTGGTCGGTGCGGGACGTCCTCACCCAACCGTTGCCGCCCGCCAGCTACGACGTGGTGGTCTTCGACAGTGTGGCGCACTGGCTCGCCGACGAGGCGTCCGTCGCCGCCGCGGTCACCGCCCTGCAACGGGCCACCCGGGTCGGCGGCTGGCACGTCCTGTGCGCCTTCAACGACCGTGCCCAGGAACTGGACAACCACGTCAACCCGCCCCGCTGCATCCTGCCGCACGGCACTCTCGTCGGCTACTACCTCAAGCCGGACTGGGAACTTGTCGAGGTGCACGACGACGACGTCCTCTCCTCCCACGCCGACCAGCCCATCCCGCACCGGCACTCGGCCACCCGGCTCCTGGCGCGGCGGTGGGGGACAGGGTGACCGGCATCGAGATCCCGCGTGGCCGGCTGGCGCCGTTGTCGTTCCCGCAGGAGCAACTGTGGCTGATGGAGAGCCTCGCTCCCGGCACCTACAACGAGGTCTGGGTGCTGCGGATCGAGGGCGAGCTGCGGGTGCCGCTGCTGCAACGGAGCCTCGACCTGATCCTGAGCCGGCACGAGGTGCTGCGCTCCACCTTCGACACCGTCGACGGTACGCCGGTCTGCCGCATCCTGCCCGAACTCACCATCGACCTGGGGCAGCCGACGGATCTGGCGTACGTGCCGGTGGCGCTACGCGATCAGATGGTCGCCGATCTCGCCGCCCTGGTCGCGGACCCTCCGTACGACCTGCGTGACGGTCCACTGGTCCGCGCCGCGCTGCTGCGATTCGACGACGCCGAGCACATCCTGGTCCTCGCCACCCACCACATCGTGGCCGACGGCTGGTCGCTGCGCGTGGTGCTGCACGAGATGCTTGCCGCCTACGAGGCGTTCGCTGCCGGGCGGGCACCTGAGCTGCCACCTCTGCCGTGCCAGTACCGGCACTTCGCCGAGGAACAGCGTCGGCTGCTCGACGGTCGGGAACTCGCCGAGGAACAGCGGTACTGGCGTGCCCAACTCGACGGGGCCGTGCCCGTGCTCCCGCTGCGTACCGGCGGTCTGCGTCCACCGGTCAAGTCACCGCACGGGCGACGGATCCAGGTGACCTTTCCGGCGAGCCTGGCCCGGTCGCTCTACCGGCACGCCACCGGCTGCCGCAGCACCCCCGCGGCCGTGCTGCTCGCCGCCTTCACCGCGGTCGTGCACCGCTACACCGGTCGGCAGGACCTGCTCATCGGCACCGCCAGTGCGGCCCGTCCGGACGAGCAGTGGGAGCCACTCGTGGGCTTCTTCGCCACGACGGTGCCGCTGCGCCTGCGGCCCCGCCCCGATCAGCCGTTCCACGAGCTCGTACGGCATGTGATGGAGGTCAGCCTCGACGCGCTGGATCACGACCGGCTGCCCTTCTCCCAACTTGTCGATCTGGTCCGACCCGACCGGGATCCGAGCTACCATCCGCTGATCCAGGTGGTCTTCTCGCATGCCGACGTCCGCGACGCGGAGCTGACCGGCGAGACCCTGCGCCTGCGGTACGAGCACGTTCCCCGGTCCCGGTCCCGCTTCGATCTGATCGTGGAGGCCCAGACCAGCCCGAGCAGCATCGGTTTCTGGCTGGAGTTCGACGAGGGGCTGCTTCCCGAGCCGTTCGTGCGGGCCCTCTTCGACCACCTGCGGTCCCTGCTGGCCGCGGCGATCGAGGCGCCCGGGATGGCGCTGACCGACCTGCCGATGCTCTCCGCCGCGGAGCGGGCCGTGGCCATCGCCGAGGTGCCACCTGTCGGTGTCCCGGTCCCCGCTGCGGAGCAGGTGGTGCAGGGCCTGGACACGCTCGCACCGCAGGGCGTGGTCGGCCGGATCGTCGCGGTCGACCCACAGCACGTCCGACTTGTCGGCGACCGCCTCCTGGCGGTGCACGGGCAGACCCTCACCGACACCGGCGACCTCGGATACGTCGACGGGCGGGGCGAGATCGTGCGGCTCGGCCCCCGCAACCAGCATCCGGTGATCAACGGATTGACCGTGCCGTTGGACGAGGTTGCCGCCACGATCTCGGTGCATCCCGGCGTCCGTGCCGCCGAGGTCGGCTACGACGGCACTCCGCCGGTGCTGCGTGCCCGGGTGACGTGCGCCGGCGACCCGGTCCCGACTGCTCGGCAGTTGGCCGAGTTTCTCGCCACCCGGCTGCCCCGGTACGCGATTCCCGCGGTGATCGACGTGGACCGCCCGGCGGCCGAGAGCACCGGCGACAGCGCGATCCTCGGCCAGGTACGCCGGAGCTGGCGGCAGGTGATGGGCCGGGACGACCTCGACGACGACGATGACTTCTTCGCCCTCGGCGGACACTCGATCCTGGCGGCGGAACTGGTGTCGCGGCTGCGTACCGAGCTCGGTCGGTCGGTGCCGATCCGGTGGATCTTCGAGGCCCCGACGGTGCGCTCCCTGGCCCGTCGGATCGAGCGGGAGGACACCGCCGGCCCGGCGCGGGCGCGCGTCGCCGCCCCGACCGGCGCCCCGGCCCTCGGTTCGGGTAGTGGGGCAGCGCCCGGGCCGGGGGCCGCGCCGGCCGGTACCGCGCCACTGACGGCGGCGCAGACCCAGATCTGGGTGCTGGACCGGCTCGCTCCCGGTCGGGCCACCTATCACAGCCCGCTGCGGGTCGACATCGGCGGCACACTCGACGTGGCCGCGCTACGGCAGGCGTTCGCGCAGGTGGTCGAGCGGCACGAGATGCTGCGCAGCGTGATCCGGTTCGTCGTCGACCGGCCGGTGCAGGTGCCGCAGCCGCAGGCTCCGCAGCTGTCGGTCACCGACCTGAGCGCGCTGCCACCGCAGGCGCAGGCGGCCGAGATCGACCGGCTCGCGCAGGCGCAGGCGCTGCGACCGTTCGACCTCGCCCGGGAGCCGGGCATCCGGGCAACCCTGGTCGTGGGTGCCGACGCACGGCACGTGCTGCTGCTCACCGTGCATCACATCGCCATGGACGGGGTGGGCTTCCAGGTGTTCTGTCGGGACCTGAGCGCCTGCTACAACGCCCTCGTCGGCGGAGCGAACCCGCCACCGACGGCGGCAGCCGGGCTGACCTGGCAGCAGTACGCCCGCTGGGAGGACGAGTGGCTGGGCGGCCCCGAGCCGGCCAGGCTGTGGGCGTACTGGGAGCAGGCCCTGGCGGGGTTGCCCGTGCTGGCGTTGCCGACGCCGCTGCCCCGGCCGCCGCTGCCCACCTTCGACGGTGACCAGCTCACGATCCTGCTCGACCCGGAGCGGACCGCAGCGGTGCTGCGGTTGGCCACCACCCAGCGGGTCAGCCCGTTCATCCTGGTCACCGCCGCGCAGGCGGCCTTGCTGCACCACCTTTCCGGCAGCCACGACGTGCCGATCGGCACGGTGGGGGAGAACCGCCGCCTGCCGGGGGCCCAGGAACTGCTCGGCTGCACCATCGCGACGCTGGTGCTGCGGGTGGACTGCGCCGGTGATCCGTCCTTCGCGCAGCTGCTGACCCGGGTACGGGACACGGTGCTGGGCGCGTACGACCATCAGGGCCTGCCGTTTCCTCAGCTGGTGCGGGCCGCCGCGATGCCGCGGCAACTGGACCGGCTGCCCCTGTTCCAGGTGGCGGTGGAGTGGCAGGAGCCCGACCGTAGCGGATGGAACCTGGCCGGCTGCACGGTCGACTGGCAATTCACCCGGCTCGACACGGCCCGCAACGACCTGTACTTCACCGCCGCCCTCCGGGCCGACCGGTTGGAACTCAGTGTCGAGTTCAACACCAACCTGTGGGACGCGCCGTCCGCGCGCGGACTGCTGACCCGCTGGCGTGACCTTCTGCTGGCGGCGACGCACCGACCCGACCAGCGGTTGTCCGAGCTGGCCGGGTCGTGAGCAGGCAGTCGGGATGTCGGTGCCCTCGATACGGCGGGGCATCGACATCCCGACCTGTCTAGCGGTGTCGCGCGATCTCCGCGTGCCACCACCGGATCCCGGCGCGCAGCGCCGTCGGCGCGGGACCGTGCCGCAGCACCCCGGTCGTCACCGTGAGCATCGCCCGGTCGGTCGCGTCCCGGACCGGGGCGAGGACCTCCTCGGTACGGCGGTCGGCCCGGCCCAGCCCGGGGATCTCCAGGACACTGTGCGGCAGGCGGCGGACCAGTTGCGCCGACTCGGGCAGCCGAGCACCCACCACCGCCGCCGCCGGTCCGGGCCCGGCGGTGCCGCAATGCTCGGTGTGCCATCCGGTCAGCGCGTCCGCGATCGCCTCGGCCGTGCTGGTGCCGCCGTCGGTACGGCTGCCCTGGACCTCTCCGGCACCGTGGTTCGACGTACGGACCAACGTGAAGACCGCGGTGCCGCTGTCCTGTGCGATCCGCAGCAAGGGGTGCAGTGTCGCGGTGCCCATGAATGCGCAGGTGGTGACCGCGTCCCCGCCGAGTTGGCTGTCCGGCCCGAGGTACAGATCCGCGTAGGCGGCCATCGTGTCGTCGGCGTCGCCGACCTTGGCGTCGAGGAGCACCAGCGCGTCCCGCTCGTGGGCGCCGTCGACGAAACGACGCAACGCCTCAAGCCCGGCGGTGCCATGGCGCAGATAGAACGGAACCTGCACCTTGTAACCGGCCACACCGTCGCCGGCCGCCTCCAGGATGATGTCGCCGTAGCGGTCCAGCGACTCGCTGGTGTCGTCCAGGTCCCACCGGCGCAGCCAGGCCGCCGACGGAGCGACCCCGAGGCAGAGGCTGCCCCGCTGGGCGCTCAGCCTCGACCACGTCCCGGCAAAGCTGGTCCCTTCTCGGGTCAGCGGCATCAGGATCCCTTCCGCACCGTCCGGGCAGCCAACAGCCGGACGAGCTGATCGAGTGTGGTGATGGTGGGTACGTCGGCCTGCCCGTCACCGGTACGGTCCAGCCATACCCCGGTCAGCCCGGCCGCGGTGGCGGCGCGGGCGTCGGAGTCGAGTCGGTCCCCCACGTAGACCGTCTCGGCGGGTGCGAGGCCGAGCCGGTCGCACACGGCGTGGAAGATCCGCGGGTCCGGCTTGGCCACCCCGTCGACGTCGTCACAGCAGACCAGCGCCTCCAGCCGGTCCCGGATGCCCAGTGCGGTCAGCTTGCGGTGCTGGTACGCCCGGTCGCTGTTGCTCATCGCCGCGAGGCGCACCTGCGCGTGCCGCAGGGTGTCGAGCGCGGGTAGCACGTCGGGGAAGAGCGCGAACGCCTCGTCGCAGTGTTCCAGGTACCGGGCCACCCAGGCGTCGATCTCGCTCTCCTCGGGACCCAGCGGGAATCCGGCCGTCGCACAGAACTCCCGTGCCCGGCGTCGACGTTGTTCGGTGAAGGTGCACTCACCGCGTAGGTACGCGGTGAAGTGGATCTGCTCCAGGTGTCGCCAGAGGGCGAGGTACCGTTCGGCGTCGGTGGGGCTCACCGTCCTCGTCGTGGCCAGGTGGGCCAGCAGACCGCGGCCGGTCGCCCCGGAGAAGTCGACAAGGGTGTCGTCGATGTCGAAGACGACGGCGCGGATCACCGCGTCGACGGCCGGGCCGCGAACTCGCGCAGGCTGCGCGGTCGCATGTCGGTCCAGACTTCTTCGATGTACGCGAGGCACTCCTCGCGGCTGCCCCGCTTGCCCGCCTCGCGCCAGCCGTTGGGCAGGCTACGTCCGGTCAACCAGAGAGAGAACTGCTCCTCGTCGTTGGAGACCACCACGTATTCGGCGTCGTCGTCCGCCACGCTCATAAGTCCTCCTCGGTCATGCGCTTCCGGAAGCATAACTGGAGACAACTGCAGTCTCAAATCTACCGACAAGGCGCTGACTCTAGTTATGCTTGGCGATCCGAGGGTTGTCGTGACGTGCGCGAGGAGGCAGCTGTGACGGCATCTGCGCCGCAGTCCAGACCGACGATATCCGCAACCGACCGGATATCGACAGAGCTCAGCGTGCCGACGGCGACGCGAGACGTCGTCGCGCCGCACTGGTCGACCTACGCCGCCGCCCTGCTCGTGCTGCTGCGCCACTGCGGTCCGCACGCACCACGCCGGGTCGCCCTGCGTGTCGAAGGGGCATCGGCGACGGTGCCCGTACCGTCCGGTCGCACGACGATGGCGCAACTCGTCGACACCATCGCCGCCACCCCCCTGAGCAGCGGCGAGGTCTCGGCGCCGGCGGCGTTCCACTGGCACCATCCGCACCCCGACACCGACGCCCAACTCGTCCTCACCTGCGACGAGACGGGGATCTCCTGGCAACTCGCCCAGGGCTGGTCCGCCCCGATGCTCGCCACCGAACTGGACCGCAACCTCGCCTCCCTGCTGGCCCAGGTGGCCGACGACCCGCACCGGCCGATCGGGACGCTCGCCGTACCGGACCGCAGCGCCCAGGACTGGTTGGCGCGCCACGGGCGGCCCGCCGACACCGCGCTCGTCGGCGGACTCGTACCCGACCTGGTGGCCCACCAGGCGCAGCAGCACCCGAGGCGTCTCGCCTTCGGATCCGGTCCCGCGAGCCTCACCTACGGCGAGCTGGACTCCCGGGCCAACCAGTTGGCACGGGTGCTGCGGGAACTCGGCGCCCAGCGGGACGGCTGCGTGGGGCTGATGATGGATCGTGGCAGCGAGATGCTCGTCTCCTTCCTCGCCATCCTCAGAAGCGGTGCGGCGGCGATCCTGCTGGACCCGGCCCATCCGGCCCAGCGGATCGCCGAGGTGCTCGACGTGGCCCGCCCACGCGCGGTGCTCACCCTGGCGCGGCTCGGCGCCGTCCTGCCGCCCGTCGCGGGCACCGTGGTGGCCGTCGACACCGAGTGGCCGCGCATCCACCGGCTCCCCACCGACGACCCGGGCATCGCCGTACATCCCGAGGACATCGCCTACGTGGTGCACACGTCCGGATCGACAGGTACGCCCAAACGGGTCGCGGTCCTGCACCGGTCGGTGGCCCACTCGGTCGCCACCCATCAGGAGGGTCACCGCATCACTGCGCAGGACCGGGCCGCCTGGCTGGCACCACCCGGTTCCTCGGTGTCGGTCGGCGAGCTGTGGCCGTACCTGTGTGCCGGGGCCAGTGTGCACACCGCACCACCGGAGATCGTCGGCGCCGCGCCCCTGCTGCGCGACTGGCTGGTGGCCGAGAAGATCACCAAGGCGTACGTCAGCATGCCTCTCGCCGAGCAGCTGTACCAACTGCCCTGGCCCGCGCAGACGGCCCTGCGACTGTTGACCGTCGGCAGCGACAAGGTGCGGCGGTGGGCGGCACCGGACCTGCCCTTCGAGGTCGCCGTCGCCTGTGGCTCGTCCGAGGCCAACGGCATCAGCAGTTGTCTCGTGCCGTGGCAGGACCGCCTCACCAGTGCGACCGCCACCACCACCGACCGGACCGCGCCGCCGCCGATCGGCAGGCCGTGGCCGGGCGTACGGGTCGAACTCCTCGACACCGCGATGCGCCGCCTGCTGCCCGGCGCGGTCGGCGAGATGTACCTCGGCGGGCCCGAACTCGCCCGGGGATACCTCGGCGACCCGGCGCAGACCGCCGACCGGTTCCGACCGGATCCCTACGGGCCACCCGGTGCCCGCCTCTACCGCACCGGCGACCTCGCCTGCTTCGACGAACGGGGACGGCTGCACCACCGGGGTCGCGTCGACCGGGAAGTCAAGATCCGGGGCTTCCGGGTCGACCCCGCGGAGGTGGAGCGGGCGCTGCTCGCCCAGCCCGGTGTGCAGGACGCGGTCGTGGTGGCCCTCGCCGACGAGGCCGGCGAAAGCCAGCTCTGCGCCTATCTGGTGGCCCCGCAGGCCGAACCGCACCGGGTCCGGGCCGCGCTTGTCGACCTGCTGCCCGGGCACGCCGTGCCGGCCTCGTTCACCCTGTTGGACCGGCTGCCGGTGACCGCCAACGGCAAGGTGGACCGCAACGCGCTGCCGGCCCCCGACTGGACCACCCTCCGCAAGCCCTACCGGGCACCCCGCGACGAGGTGGAGCGTGACCTGGCGCAGCTCTGGGCGGACCTGCTGCCGGTGGCGCAGATCGGCCTGGACGACCACTTCTTCCACCTGGGCGGCGACTCGATGTCGGCCAACCGGCTCGCCGCACGCCTGAGTCGCCGGCTGCGGGTACGGATCACCGTGCGCGCGGTGCTGGAGCACCCCACCCTGGTCGAACTCGCGGAGTTCGTCCGGTCCCAGGTACGTATCGCCACCCGGAGCTGACCCGTGCTGGTCGAGCTCGCTCCGCACAGCAGCGACGCCGAGCTGGCCTCGTTGGCCACCCGGATCGCACGACACGAGGACGTCACCGCCTGGCCGCTGCGCCTGGCCGGCAGGTGCTTCCTCGTCGTCGCCGGAGACGAACGGTTGGTGCACCGGGTGCCCTCGGCCGCGATCCGCGCCTGGCACAGCACCGCCGAGCAGGGCTACTGGCTGGTGGACCGGGCGAACGCGGTGCTGCCACGGCGGGTGCCGCTCGGGACCGGTCACGTCGGCGGCGGTGACCTGTGGTGCGGGGCCGGACCGTGCGCGCTGGAGTCGGTGTCGGACACGGTGCAGACCGCTGCGATGGTGCGTCGCGCCGGGGCCGACGCGCTGCGGGCCAGCCTGTTCAAGGTCAGGAGTGGTCCCTACCATTTCCCCGGCAAGGGACGCGGCGGCCTGTCGGCGCTGGCCGAGGTCCGCGCCCAAGGCGGGCTGCCGGTCATCACCGAGGTGGTCGACCCACGTGACGTCGGACCGGTCGCGCAGGTCGCCGACTGCCTACAGGTCGATCCGCGCAACATGACCAACCGGGCCCTGCTGGCCGAACTCGGCGGCAGCGGTCGGCCGGTGCTGCTGATGCGGGGCGTACGCGCCACCGTCGTGGAGTGGCTCAAGGCCGCGGAGTACGTCGTCAGCCACGGCAACCCGCACGTCATCATGTGCGCCCGGGGCGTCGTGTCGTTCGACCGGTCGCTGGCGTACCAACTGGACTACGGTGCTGTCGCGGCGGTACGGCGACACACCGACCTGCCCGTCATCTTCGACCCGAGCCACAGCACCGGCAGCGCCGCGGCGGTCGCGCCGGCCGCGTTGGCGGCCGCCGTCTTCGGCGTGGACGGGCTGCTCGTCGAGACGCATCCCGCGCCGGAACGGATGTACCGGCCCGGCGACGCGGCACAGATGTATCCGGTGGATCGGCTCGCCGCGCTGCTGACCGCCTGCCGGCAGGTCCGGAACCTCGCCGCGGGCCTCGACGCCTTCGCGTGAGGCCCGCGGCGGGCGTGCTGTCCGCAGCCGGCGGTGCCGATCAGGGCTGCCCGTCGAGCAACTGCTCCCGCTCGTCCGGCGACAACTGTGCCGCCCGCTCCAGCAGCAGGCGCTCGACGTACTCGGCCTGGGCGGCCACCGTCTGATACTCGAACAGCTCGGCGACCCCGACGTGGGCGCGGAACGTGTCACTCAACCGGAACGAGAGCTGCGCGACGGTGAGCGAGTGCCCGCCCAGGTCGAACAGGGCGTCGTGGGCGCCGGGGGAGACGCCGAGCAGCGACTGCCAGGCGGCGGCGATGGTCTCCTGGAGATAGCCCTGCGGCTCGACCCGGTCCGCGGTGCCGGCCCACGCCAGGACCTCGACGGTGCCCTGGTCGTCCTGGCTCGGGTCCGGTGGCACGTCGCCGAGTCCCGGGATGTCGCGTACCCGGCGGCCGGGGTCGCTGGTCACCGCGTCGACGAGCGCCCAGAACTGCCGCGCCCACTCGGTGATCCGGGTCGCGTCGATGATCGCGTCGTCGAAGTCCCACCGGGCGGTCAGCTCCACGTCGCGGACCACCTTCACCATCAGGTCGTACTGTGCCCGGCCGCCGGTCAGCACGATCTCCTCGCAGCTCGCCCCGAGGTAACTGCCGCTCATTCCGGGCTGTCCCTCGACGGAGAAGACGCTCTGCACCAGCGGGGTGGAGCCCATCTCCCGTGGCGGGCGCAGCTGCGTGACCAACTGCTCGAACGGCAGATCCTGGTGCGCGTACGCGGACATCGCCGAGGCGTGTTCGGCGGCGATGACCTCGCGCAGCGATGCGTCGGGGTCGGCCGTACCGCGCAGCACCACCATGTTCAGGAAGTAGCCGACCATGTTCTCGGTCTCCGCCAGTGGCCGGGCGCTGACCGGGGTGCCGACCAGCGTGTCGCGCTGCGCGGTGAGGCGCCACAGGAGCAGCCGGAATGCGGTCAGCAGTACGACGAAGGGGGTCGTGGCGTGCTGGCGGGCCGCGGTAGCCACCCGGTCGGCCAGCCCGGCGGGGGCGGTGAAGTCCAGGTAGGCGCCGCCGCGTCGGGCCGAGCGGGGACTGTCCAGCGGCAGGAGCAGCCGACCGGACGTGTGGGCCAGCCGATCCGTCCAGTACCGGGTCAGCGTGGTCAGCCGCTCACCGGCCAGGAAGCCGCGCTGCCACTGGGCGAAGTCGGCGTACTGGACCCGCAGCGGTGCGAGCGCGGCGGGCCGGCCTTCGCGTCGGGCCTGGTAGAGCACCTCCAGATCGACCAGGAGTACGCCCTGGGACACCCCGTCGGTCACCATGTGGTGTGAGGCGAGCACCAGGACGTGGTCGTCGGGTGCGAGGCGGTACAGCCTCAGCCGTGCCAACGGACCCTGTTCCAGATCGAACGGCACCGCGAGGTCGCTTGTGGCGGCCGCGGTCGCTGCGGCGATTCCCTGACCGGTCAGGTCGGTGACGCTCACGTCCACCGGGGCGGATCCGGACACGAGCATCGGGATCTCGCCCTGACGGATCAGTCGGCTGCGGAGCGGCTCGTGCCGCGCGACGAGATCGCCGAACGCGGCGTGTAGCGCGGCGAGATCGAGGGGACCGTGGAGCCGGAACGCGACATGGTCGACGAGACTTCCCGGTTCCCCGGTCATCAGGTCGGTCAGCCAGACCTGTTCCTGTCCGCTGGACAGGCGTACCGGTGTGCTCGGATCGACGCGCGGCCGCAACGTGCCGGCCTCGGTGTCGCGCCCCAGCAGCCGAAGCGCCGCCTCCCGCCGGTTCGCCGGCAGGCTCGCCAGCCGTTCTAGCAGATCCGTCGTCTCGTCGGCCATCGCGTCTCCTATGGTTGGTCGTCGGCCAGCATCGTGTCGCGTTCCCGGGTCAGTTCGTCGATCTGTCGCCACACCTGGGCGGCGAGTTGGTACGAGCCGCCCTTCTCGCACAGTTCGACCGCGGAGCGCAGCATCGCTATCGCCTTGTCGAGTTCGCGGGTCTGGTGCAGCGCGTTGGCGTGGCTGAGGTAGCTGTAGATCAGATCCAGCCCGGCGAGCGGGGTGTCCGGGCCGGTCAGCGGCTCGTACAGGCGCAGCGCTTCCTGGGGGTTGCCGGTGCTGAGCTCGTAGCGGGCCCGCAGTGCGGAGACGATGGCCTGCTCCTGGGCGAGGCCGAGCATCCGTGACGTGGTCTCCGCGTCACGGATCCACTGCCGCGCGCTGTCCAGGTCGTCGCCGATGTCGAGCAGCACCGAGGCCGCCGACCGGCAGAACCGCAGCCAGTCGATGAGCGACATGCTGGGGAAGGCCAGCGCGTCCCGGGCCAGCCCGAAGTGCTCACGCGCCTCCTCCGGGCGGCCCAACTGCGCGTACGCCATGCTTGCCACCCAGTGGGCCCGCCCGACGAAGCCCGGCCAGTCGAGCTTGCCCGCGACCTCCAACATCTCGGTGATCAGCGGTTCCACCTGGTCGAGCTCACCGGCCTCGCAGAGCACCGAGATCAGTACGCCCAGCAGCCGTACGTGCACGCTCGTGCCGCCGATTCCGGGCTGCCGCAGGTGGGTCAGTGCGCCGTACGCCGTACGCCGGGCCTCGCGCAGTTGCCCGAGGTCGCGGAGTACCGACGCGAGGTGGGTCTTGACGACCAACAGCAGTTCCGGGGCGGACTGGACGAGGGGAATCTCGGCCAGTTCCTCCAGCAGTCGGAGTCGGGCCTGGTGCTCGCTGAGCATTCGCAGGGTGTCCTGGAGTTCCAGGCTGACGTCGACCACGCGCTCGGGCAGTCCGTCGGATCTCGCGCTGGCCAGCGCGTTCTCCAGGAACCGGCGGGCCTGGGCGTGGTCACCGACCTCGCTCGCGCTGCGCGCCAGGACCTGTTCGAAGACGATGGGGCGACGGCTGGCTTCGCTCGGCAGCAGGGGTGCCACGTCGACGTCGAGCAGTTCCTCCAGGCTGCAGTCGAGCATGCGGCCCAGGTACACCACCACGTCCAGGGTCGGGACCCGACTGCCCGCTTCCAGCAGGGAGATGTAGCTCGGGGTGACGAAGTCACCGGCGAGTTCGCGCTGCGACATGCGCAGTGCCGTGCGCCGCGCCTTCAGTCGCTGACCGAACTCCGGCTGGGTCACGGCGATCTCGCCCTGCGGAAGCCAACCCAGTTGCCCTTTCGCCATCGTTCCACGACTCCTGTTATTGTCTCTGATATGACTCTAGTTGAATAGCGCCGCAGAGCCTACCCCATCAACAGGGTCGTGTTTAAGCACCGGGGGTACGAAAAGTCCGTGTCTCTGGTCGAGAGCGCACGTTGGAAGTCGGATCAGGTCACTGCCGGAATGGCCAGCGCATGCCCCGCTGCCTGCTCGTTCACGTCAGGCAGCGGCACTGACTGAAGTTACGCACCCGGCTTTGCAGGAGCTAGGCGTGACCGCCGACGGTGACAGGACCAATTCGCATCGAGACTTTCGCCCCGAAGAACGCGGCCAACCGATCCGCCTCCTCGTCGAGGGCGCGGCGCTGCGCGGCGGACAACTCGTCAAGCGGTTCCACCGTCACGTCGATCCGGCGTCCGGATTTGCGTTGATGCCACACGCCGGCGACCCGCCCGTCGACGAGGAGCACGGGGAACGTGCCCGCCTGACCGTTGGCGAGGGCGCGCTGGGCCGCTCGGCCGGCGAACAGCCGGTCCCGGGGATGACAGCCGATGACGTACGCGTCGAAGTAGGGCAGCAGACGAAGCCCGGACGGCGGCTCCTGGTCGAACGCGCGGTCCTCCGCGATCACCCAGGCCCGCTCACCTTCCAGATCGACCGGCTCCAATCGGTCCGCCGCCAGCTCGAACATTTCGGTCGCGAATGGACGCGGAATCGACAACCACTGCGCCACGTGTGCGGGTGTTGCGGGTCCGTACGCCCAGAGATAGTGCGCAAGCAGGTCGGTCAGCGCGACGTCACTCGCGGCCGGCGTGAAACCTGGCAGCAGCCGCGCCGGACTCGTATAGGTCACCTTCCGGCCGCGTAACGGACCGAAACACATCACACCTCGGTTGGTCACCTGGTGTTCGATCTGCCGCCACCGCGGCCAACGATCACCGAACGCCTCCATCACCCGGTCGGCCGACCAGTCGCCGACCCGCGCGGCGATGGCCTCGGTCAGCTCGTCGACGGTCAGATCGGCGTCCCGCAGCGCGTCATCGATCGCCTCGATCACCGCTTCGACCTGGGGTTTCGTCATTCGTACCGCAGCGGGCTGGTGGTCCTGGCCGGTGGGGAGCGCGCCCAGCGCACCCGCCCACATCGGCAGGTCGTCGGCGGCGAGCAGGTGCACCGTGCCACGTGGTCCACGGGTCTTCACCAGGCGGTGATCCCGCCAGAGCGCATCCTGCACAGACTGCCGGGACACCCCGTCGAGCCGCGCTCCGAGCGACCACTCGGCGGCCGACATCACCTGCGCGTGTACGCCGCACTGCGCCCTCGCGACCTCAGCGAGGGCCGCCTCGCCGCTGCTGCGGGGGCCGGTCAGACCCGCGCGCACCAGACGTCGCGCATTGGCCTGATCCCATGTGCACCGAGCCGCGACCGTCATGCAGGAGAGTGTGCCGCAGCCGGCCACGATGTGCAGCCGCCCGCGTCCTGGACCGGACCGTCAGTCATCCCGTTACCGACGGGCCGGTCCAGGACGCGGGAGTCACCCGCCGACGTGTGGCACCGGGTCGCCGGGCAGGTGCACCGCCGGCGATGGCACCGGGGCGGGCGGGGACGGCAGGTGCCGCAGCAACCCGGAGGCGGCCGGGCTCGCCTGCTCGTACCGGCCGTCGGCGGCGCCGTTCGGGCCGCAGTCGGGGCAGTCGCGGCGTCGGGGGAGAGGTCGGACGGTGGCGGTCGGCACCCCGTCGGGACAGCGGATCTCCAGGCAGGTGTCCGCAATGGTGGGGTCCACGCCCCGACTCAGGGTGTCGACGACCTTTCCGGCCGTCAGCGCCGCGATCACGTCGACGACCGTCGCGGTCGGGCCGGCCGTGGCCGAGCGGGGCAGTGGTAGCTGGCACCCGCAGGAGCCGGGCCGCAGCAGCGGTCCCACCCACCCGCCGCTCGCGTCGACCCGCGCGCCGAGCCACCACTGACCCGCCCGCAGGGTCGCGGCCAGGGCGGAGGGTGGGCCGTCGGCGAGCACCTCCACCACCACGACCGAGTTCCGTCCGTCGGCGGTGACCGGCGGCAGTCCGACCAGCAGATCAGGGTCGTACGGCCACATGGCGACGCCGCTGCGGTCCAGCTCGGCGGTGATCGTCGCGGCCAGCCATCCGCGCCCCGCCACCAGCGCCCGGCCATGGCGCAGGTTGGCCAGCATCCGGGCGGCGTCGGTCGGGTGATCGAGTTGGCCGCCGGTACGGGACAGGAAGTCGGCCGCCGGTGTCGGCGGATCGGTTCCCGACCAGACAGCGTCGTCCGCGGTGACGGCGTGCGCGAGCCCGTGTCGCACGAGCAGGGCTATCCGGTCGGTGACCTCCGACATCGGTACGCCCAGCAACCGCGCGATCTGCGATACACAGTGATTGCCGTCGAGCAGTTCGCAGAGCTGCGGCAGGACATCCGTCGCGCCGGGTCCGGTCACGACGGCACGTGCCGGCCCGCCCTCCAGGACGTACGAGTCGCCGAAGGCGAAGCGAACCAGCCCGGTGCTGAGGCGGTACACCGGCCCGGTCACGCCACAACCCCCGTTCTCCCGGGCTGGCCCGCTCGGTCTCCGGATCCGCCGGGTAACTGCTGCGCCGCCGCCGCGCGCTCGCCCCGGGGACAGCCGTCGACCGGCACGAATGCGTCGGTGCGTACGGTGCCGTCGAGCAGGTCGTAGCTGAGAATGCGCTGGCTGCATTGATCCTGCTGCCTGATCAGCATCGTGGCGAGGGCCGCCGCGACACTGACGTGATGCTCCAGGTAGCCGAGCGGACCAGACCACCGGTCCTGGTCGTACAGGTCCCACAGCGCCCTGGTGACGTGCGGCTGCTCGTCAGTGGCGAGCACCTGCCCCAGCAGACAGTCGTAGCAGCCGGGCAGTTGCCCGCCGAGGACGGGGCCCACACGAATCTGCGGATGTGTCAGGATGACTGGCAGCCACCACGGCACCGCATCGTCGGCGTCGATGCTCCGGGCGATGGTGCGGGCCTCCCGCCAGGACGCCAGGACGATCGGTCGCAGGGGAGGGGTTGCCGCCGGGAAGCTCTCCGTCACCTGCGTTCCGGCGATTCTGGACACCAGGCGACCGGCCACCGCGCGACCGAAGTCGCCGACAGCAACGACGGTGATCGGGGGCTGCTGCATGGCGGACCTCCAGGACAGCCACAGCTGAAAGATGATCGCTTCGGTGGCCGATGGTACGGTGGCCGGCGTACAACCCGCGCACAATCGAGGTACATCTGGTCAGCCTCAGGCTGAGGTGAACGATGCCGATCCACTTCGACCTGCTCGGCCCGTTGTCGGTGGTCCGGGACGGCCGGCCGGTCGATCTCGGCTCGGTGAAGCAACGGCTGCTGCTGGCCTGTCTGCTGTTCCGGCCTGGTGAGGCGGTCTCCACGAAGAGACTGGTCACCGCCCTCTGGAACGAACAGCCACCGGCGTCCGCGAACGCCAACATCCGCACCTACGTCCGCGGGCTGCGGCAGGCCCTCCACGATGCCGCCGACGACGAGCCGCGGATCGTAACCACCCACGGTGGATACCTGCTGCGGGTCGAGCCGGACGAACGCGACCTCGATCGCTTCGACGCCGCGACCGCGCGGGGACGGGAAGCCCTGACCAGCGGTGACGCCGAGCGGGCCGAGGCCGAGCTGGCCGCAGCACTGGGCCTGTGGCGCGGCCGGGCGCTGGCCGAGCTGCCACTTCCCCCGCAGCTGTCCCGCTGGGTCGAGCAGTTGATGGAACGGCGGCTGCTGGCCGAGGAGGACCACGCCGAGGCGAAGCTCGCCCTCGGTGCGCCGGCAGAGGTGATCCCCCGGTTGCGCGCCCTGCTCGACCGGCATCCGTTACGGCAGCGTGCCTGGGTGCACCTCATGTCGGCGCTCTACGCCAGCGGTGACGTGGCCGGCGCGCTGGCGGCCTTCCGGCAGGTCCGACGGGTGTTGGCCGACGAGACCGGAATGGATCCCGGGCCCGAGCTGACCCGCCTGCACGACGACATCCTGCACCACCGGCGGCAACCGGACGGACCGTCGGCGACAGCCGAACGTGTCGCCACGGCCTCGGTCCGGGTGCGCCCGGAGCAGCTACCGCTCGTCCCACCCGGGTTCGTCGGTCGGGAGCTGCCCCTGAGCCGCCTCGACGCGGCGGTCGGCGACCGGGCCGGCGGGCCGACCACGGTGGTCATCTCCGCGGTCTGCGGCATGGCCGGCATCGGCAAGACCGCGCTGGCGCTGCACTGGGCGCACCGGGTGGCCGACCGCTTTCCCGACGGACAACTCCACGTCAACCTCCGCGGGTACGACGACGGGGAGCGGGTCGCGCCCGCCGACGCGCTGCTCGGCTTCCTCGAGGCGCTCGGCGTACCCCTGGCCCACATACCGAGCAGTCTGGACGCTCGGATCGGGCTGTACCGCAGCCTGCTGGCCTCCCGCGAGATGCTCATCGTGCTCGACAACGCCCGCGACGCCGAGCAGGTACGGCCTCTGCTGCCCGGTGCCGGCCGGTGCGTCGTCGTGGTGACCAGTCGGGACCAGCTGCACAGCCTGGTCGCCGCGGAGGGCGCTCGACTGCTGGCCCTCGACCTGCTGACCGCCACCGAGTCGAGGAACCTGTTGCGCAGCCGAATCGGTGGCGACCGGCTCGACGACGAACCGGACGCGGTAGCCGACATGATCGAGGCATCCGGGCGCCTGCCGCTCGCCCTGTCGATCGTGGCGGCGCGGGTGGCGACCCGGCCCACCTTCCCACTGGAGGCGATCGCTGCGGAGCTGCGCCCACCCGAGGCACGGTTGGAGGTCCTGGCGGACGGCGACGTACGTCGGGTGTTCTCCTGGTCGTACCGGGCCCTGAGCCCTGTCGCGGCCCGCCTGTTCCGCCTGATCGGGCTGCATCCGGGACCGGAACTGACAAGTGCCGCCGCCGCCGCGCTGCTGGGCTGTTCCGCCGCCGCGGTCGGCCCGGTGCTCAAGGAACTGACCCGGCTGCACCTGTTGACCGAGCACCGGCCGGACCGGTACGCCTGCCACGACCTGCTGCGCTCGTACGCCGCCGAGTTGACGCAGGGCGCTGAGCAGAGCGCCGAGCGGCACGACGCCCGGCACCGGCTGTACGACCACTACCTGCACAGCGCCTATCCGGCGGCCCGGCTGGTCCAGCCGCAGTGGACACCCATCACCCCCGTGCCGGCACTGGGCGACGTCATCCACGTGCCGATGGCCGACCAGGACGCCGCCCTGGCCTGGTTCTCGACGGAACGCCGGGTGCTCCTGCGGGTGATCCGGCAGGCCGCCACGACCGGGTTCGAGGCGTACGCCTGGCAGCTCGCCTGGGCGTTGACCACCTTTCTGGCGCCCCGTGGGCTCTGGCACGACCAGCTCGCCGCCCAGCAGGTCGCGCTCCAGGCGGCGGAGTGCCTTGGCGACCTGAATGCGCAGGCCACGGCCAGCCGACTGCTGGGCCGGGCCGCCGCGCGACTCGGCCAGCACGACACCGCCGGTGACCGCCTGGAATGGGCGATCAAGCTGTACGAGCAGCTCGACGACGAGGATGGTCTGGCGCAGACCCTGCACAACTACACCGAGCACTGTTTCGTGCTCGGCCGCGTGGACGAGGCGCTGACCCACGGCCACGAGGCCCTGCGCCTGTACCGGCGGACCGGCAACCGGGCCGGCGAAGGGCGGGCCCTCAACGCGGTCGGGTACATGCACGCCGTTCGCGGCGACTACCGGCAGGCGATCGTCGACTGTACGGCGGCGCTGACCCAGCAGCGCCTGATCGACGACCACAACGGCCAAGCGGCGACGCTGGACAGCCTCGGGTTCGCCTACCACGCACTCGGTCATCATGCCCGCGCGGTGTCCTGCTACGAGCAGTCCGTCGAACTCTTCCGCGCCTCCGCCGACCGGTATCACCAGGCGGAGACGCTCGTTCGTCTCGGCGAGACCCACGCCGCGATGGGCAACGCCGAGGCAGCCGCGCAAGCCTGGCGGCTGGCCTCTGCCATCTACGACGACCTGGGTGATCCCACCGTCGATGACGCGCGCCGCCGACTCGCGGGGCTCGGCCAGGCCGTTGGCGGCCCACCGTGCTGACCTAGCGTCGACCCGGTGGGTGCCGGTCCTTGGTGATCTTCGTGGGTCGGGCCGGGGGCGTCGTGGGGGAGGTGTCGATCGCCTGCAGCAGTGCGGTGGCCGACCCGGTGAGCCGCCGACCGCGTGGCCACACCGCGCGCAGGTCCCGCCGGAGCGGCAGGTCGTCCACCGGCACGGTGACCAGGTGACCGGTGGCGAGTTCCGTCTCGACGGCGTGCCTGCTGAGCACCGCGGGCGCGGTGCCGGTCATCGCCGCGCCCTTGACGGCGGCGTTCGAGCCGAGGGACAGGTGCGGCGGCGCGGGGTCGAGGTCGCGCAGGGCCAGTTCCAGGGTCTCCCGGGTGCCTGATCCCTGCTCTCGCACCACGAGCCGGGTGGCCGCCAGTTCCGCCGGACGCAGCGGGCGACGACGACGGGCCCAGTCATGCTGTGGCGCCACGACGACGACCAGGTGATCGTGCCCGACGATCATGTGGTCGAGTCCGTCGGGCACGTTCGGCCCTTCGATGAACCCGATGTCGACGCTGTCGTCGGTCACCAGCATCCGCGCGACTTCGGTGGAGTTGACGACGGTCAGGCCGACCTGCACATCGGGTTCGCGCTGCGCGAGGCGGTGCAACCACCGGGGGAGCAGGGCCTCGGCGACGGTCATGCTCGCCGCCACGCGCAGGCGTGCCGCCCGTGCGTGGCGCATGGCGGTGAGGCTGTTGTCGAACTCGTCGGCGACGGTCAGCAGACGCAGCGCCCACGTCACCACGACCTGCCCGTCGTCGGTGAGCATCGAACCGCGTGGGGTCCGGGTCAGCAGCGGGAGTCGTACCTGCCGTTCCAGCGCGGCGAGGCGCTTGCTGGCCGACGGCTGGGACATCCCCATCGCGCGCGCGGCCCGGCCGACACTGCCCAGCTCCGCCACCCCGACCAGCAGCCGCAACGACATCAGGTCGGGAAGCACACTCATAACCCCAGGCTATGACCTGCATCCCGGTGGACGGCTACTGGAGGGGGCCAGATCACGTGAAGCTGTCCCTATGACGATCAAGGAGGCGACCAGCGTCGTTCCCGCCACCGGTCGGGGAGGCTCCCGCCTGCTGCCGGGACTGCTCGTCGCCGCCGGTGCCGCTGCCGTCGGACATCTGGTGAATCTCCGGTTCGGTGCCGCCAGCCCGCTGGTGGTGGCGATCGTGCTGGGTATCGTGCTGACCGCCTGCGGCGGCAACCGCCCGTGGTTACGGCCTGGCCTGCGGTTCGCCGCCACCACCCTGCTGCGGATCGGCATCGTGCTGCTCGGCCTGCAACTGGTGCTGGCCGATGTCGTCGGGTTGGGTGTCGGGCCGATACTCGTCGTGACGCTGGGGGTGGCCGCCAGCTTCCTCGCCACCCGCCGGGTGGGCCGACGCCTCGGTCTCACCGCCGACCGGTCGTTGCTCGTCGCGACCGGAGTGGCCATCTGCGGCGCGTCGGCCGTGGCCGCGATGAACCAGGTCGGTGACGGCGAGGAGGAGGACGTCGTCACCGCGGTCGCGGTCGTCACCGTGCTCGGTACGGTGTCCATGATCGTCCTGCCCGCCCTCGGTGTGCTGTTCGGCCTGGACGAGGCGCTGCTCGGCCTGTGGGTGGGGGCGAGCGTGCACGAGGTGGGCCAGGTCGTCGCGGTCGGCGGCGCGGTCGGTGCCACGGCCCTGTCGGCGGCCGTCGTCGTCAAGCTGTTCCGGGTGCTGCTGCTGGCCCCGCTCGTCGCCCTGGTGGCCCTGCAACGCCGGACCTCTGGTCACGTACGCAAGCCTCCGATGCTGCCGTGGTTCGTCGTCGGCTTCGTCGCGGCGGCGATGCTACGCACGACCGGCTGGCTACCGACAGGTGTCCTCGACCTCGGGTCGGTGGCAGGCACGCTTCTGCTGGCGGCTGCCATGTTCGCCCTCGGTGCCGCGGTCGACCTGCGGTCGGTCGCCCACGGCAGCCGCACCGCGTTGACTGCCGGGACGGTCGGCACCGTCGTGCTGTCCACCGTCACGCTGGCCGGCCTGGCCCTGACCACCTGAGACCGGATGGGCGATTTCTACGCATGGTTCGTCTTCAACCCGGCTGCGCGGTTGCGTCTTCGGGCGTTCACCGAAACGGAGGGTGACGATCGATGAAGGTCAGCCGTCTTCCGGCGCCAACGCTGCCGAGTGGGGCCAACTGATCTGTGTTCTCGATGGCGAGTAGTTCCCTGTCACGCGGTGGGCGGGCGGGCAGCGGTGCCGCGTTGCCGTCGTCGGCCGGAGGCGGTGCGCAGCCCGGCGACCACGAGCAGGGGTGCGAGCGCCTCCGCGCCGGCCGCCACCCGTTCGGCCAGGCCGATCCGCTCGCCGCCGGAAGCCAACTCGGCCACGAACCAGGCCACCGGCAGCGCCAAGGCGACCGTCAGTGCCGCCCAGGGTGCGCGCCGTCGGGCGGGTCCCCTCGTGGTCGTGGTGCGCGGCGCGGCGAGGGCGGGCCAGAGCGCCAGGGCGCCGAAGGCCACAGCGGCGGCGAGTGTGTGGGGCACCGAGTCCTCACCGCCGGCCGGCAGCGGGAACGCGGCCACCGCCAGGGTTCCCACCCCGCCGAGGGCGAGCAGCGCCCGTCCGGCAGGTGCGAGGGGACGTAGCCCGGCGGCGGTCACGCAGTGACACAGTCCGAGTCCGGCCAGGCCGAGCGTCATGATCCACCGGTCGGTCGCGTCGACTGCGGCGAGCGCGCTGATCGTCTCGGTGACCTGGTCGAATCCGCCGGGCTGGCGGGCCGCACCGAGGGTCCAGCCACCGATCAGGAGGATGGGCGCTGCCACGGCGGAGGCCAGCGCCCATCGGGGTACGACTCGCATTCCCGCACCGTACGTGTTGACCGGCCGAGCTGTCGATGATCAACGGGGCAGGCGGGCTGCCCGATCAGACCGAGCGAGCGTTCGATCTGGTGACGAGTGCGGCGGCGGTATGGTCCCGTGTGCGCCGAGGCAGCGGCATCGGCGGGGAGTATCCGCCGACGCGTGTCGCGGATGGCCGGCCCACGTCGGCGGGGGGGGGGCAGGAGCATGCCGATGCTGCGGCGTGGCGAATGTGGTGCCCCGAGACGAGGTCGGGGTTGGCATCGAACTGTCGTAACGATCGCCGCTGCCTCTGTCGTCATGCTCAGCGGCTGCGGGACCGACGCCGAGATCGCCCCAGAGCGGCTGGCGACGGCGCAGGATGGCCACACCGTGAGTGTCGCGTGGCTACCGAGCGGCCAGCTCTACGTTCTCCGCTATGTCGACTCTGCCAGTCCCACGAGACTTGCCATGATCACAAGTAGCGGTCGAGGTGAAACGGTGGCCGTTCCGTCCACGGGGTTCTGCGGTGCTCCCGAAATCGTCACCATTTCCACCTTGCCGGACGGCAGGCTGGGCGCTGTGGTCGACTGCGAAGCCACTACGACTCATGTCAGTTCACGAATTGCCGCCGCCCTTGACGACGGGAAGATGGTCAAGCTGGCGACGTTGGGTGCTCAGTGGCTGGTGTCGTGGGATGACGACCTGTCGAACGGGTGGGTGGAGTACGCCGCCGACGACTGTTCGAGTATCGCCCGGCACGTGAAGGGTCACGTCGTCCCCTTTCCGAAGCACCGACCGGCTGAACTCGTACCCTTCGACCTGGATCAGGATTTCTTCGACCCATCCGGTTGTTCGACACCGGGGCGAGCGGGATTTCTCGCCGTGGCACGGTCCGGCGAGATCTTCTTCCTTGTCTCCTCTGGCGAATCGACACCGCCAGTGGAGAGTTCTCGCGGGCGTTGTCCGGGCGATTCGGCGCGATAGGCGTAAGCGCCGACAGTCGACGGGCCGCCGTCGCCCGTCGGACGGAGAGGGGAGACGACCTGGTGCAGCTGGACCTTGTCCAGACGGCACCCGGACCTTAGTCGATCATGAGCTGATCAGTTGCCCGGCTCGTGCCAACCCCACCGTCGCGTCGCCGGACCGTCCGTTTGATCATCGAAGCGCAGCGTCAGTCGGAGCCGTCAGGCTGCCGTCGTGCCGCAGCCGCGTAGTCCTCGTCCTTCAGCCGCGCGGCAGCCTCTCCGAGTGGCACGTCGTGCCCCTTGGCGCATCTGACGTGGGCGGAGAGCGGGGCTTCGCAGCCACGGTGAACGAGTTCGACGCCGGTGCGGTGGTCGTCGCCGAGCAGTTCACCCCACTGCACGAGGGCGACGATGATCGGGAAGAGGGCGCGCCCGCGATCGGTGAGCAGGTACTCGTCGCGGGTGCGCTTGCCGGGCTCCTGGTAGGGACGCCTGTCGACGATGCCGTCGGCGTACAGCTGCTTGAGTCGTCCGGCGACGACGGCCTCGCTCAAGCCCGTACGTCGAGCCAACTCATCGAACCTGGTGCCCCCGTAGAAGAGTTCACGGACTATCAGCATCGCCGAGCGCGTGCCGATCAGATCGAGCGAGCGCTCGATGCGGCACCAACCCGTCGCCGTCCAGTCGTCGCGCGCGGCGAACGCGCCCAGACGCTCGAGGGCGTCGGTGGACTCGACAGGTCCCTCGTCGTGATTCATGACACCCATCCTACCCTGACTTTGCTCAACCCAAGCCAGGCGGGCTAGATTGCTGACTATGGCAGACGCTAGTCAGCCGGATCGCGAAGGCGGCAGCCGCGCCGTCACCCACCACGGGAGGATCTGACATGCCCAGCCTCAACGGAGCCGTCGTACTCGTCACCGGAGCCAACGGTGGCCTCGGCACCCACTTCGTTCACCAGGCCCTCGACCGGGGAGCGGTGAAGGTGTACGCCGCCGCCCGCAACCCACGGGACTGGAACGACGACCGCATCGTCCCCCTCGTCCTGGACGTGACGTCGCCGGAGTCCATCGCGGCCGCAGCCGACGCCGCCGACGACGTGACCATCGTGATCAACAACGCCGGGGCGTTGAACGGCGCCAGCGTGCTCGGCGACCTGGCGGCGGCACGGGAGCTGTTCGAGACCAACTTCTGGGGCGCGCTCGCGGTGACCAACGCGTTCACCCCGGCGCTGAAGACGTCGCGGGGCACGGTGCTCAACGTGCTGTCCGTCCTGAGCTGGCTCGGCACCGGCGACGCCTACAGCGCCACCAAGGCGGCACTCTGGCAGGCGACGAACACGCAGCGCATCACGCTCGCCCCCGAGGGCGTGCACGTCGCTTCGTTGCACCTCGGCTACGCCGACACCCCGATGACCAAGGATGTCGAGGCCCCCAAGCTCGACCCGGCCGACGTCGTCCGCTCGGCGTACGACGGGATCGAAGCCGGCAGCTACGAGATCCTCGCCGATGAGCTCAGCGGCCGGGTGAAGGCCGGACTCGCGGGGCCGGTCGAAGGGCTCTACCCGCAGCTCGCCGCAGCCCGCCCCTGACCCGGGCGCGCCCGGCTACCGGGCTGTCAGGACTCCGCGCAGGTCGTGGACGCTGTCGAAGGCCCGATTGCTGGGTCCCGCGGCGTCCTGCCACAGAAAATGCCACTCCGAGTCGGCGGCCATGATCCGGTCGAGCGCCCGCACCGCGAGCGGGACCAGGTCGTCGGGCAGATCGAGCCGACCACCGTCGAGCAGGAAATCCGGTGCGTACGAGGAGGTGATCGCCGGCCCACCGGGCCGCTGCGCGGCCACGATCGCGGCTGCGGCGATCGCCACGCAGGCGACATCGGCGTCGAGGTAATCGGCCTCACCGGCGGCCCGGCTCAGCGCCTCGCGGACCAGGATCGGGCGCTTGCCCACGTCGGCGTCGTCGAGATCACCACACCAGTCGGCGGCGGTGTCGTTGTCGAACGGCCCGCTGTCCCACGTCCCCATGCCATCTCCCAAGATCGGTTGTCCGGCATTCTCACATCGACCACCGACAGGATTTCCCGAACAGGGCGGCGGCCGTCGTGCGGCGCGGAGGTGCAGCCGGCCGGATGCCGTGCGTCAGGCGGAGGCGGTGGGCTGGCGGGGCAGCGGTGACGTGGCCGGGGTGGTGCGGTAGCCGGCGGCCTGGAGGGTGAACAGCTCGGCGTACCGGCCGCCTGCGGCCATGAGTTGATCATGGGTGCCGGTTTCGACGAGCCGGCCGTGGTGCAGGACGTAGATGCGGTCGGCGTGCCGGACGTTGGCGAGCCGGTGGGTGATCAGGATGGTGATGCCACGTCCCTGCCGGTCGCGGATGGCCTGGAACAGGGCGTCCTCGGCGCGCGGATCGAGGGCGGAGGAGGGCTCGTCCATGATGAGCAGGTCGGCGTCGCGCAGGAAGCCGCGGGCGGCGGTGATGCGTTGCCACTGCCCGCCGGAGAGGTCCTGACCACCGGCGAAGGTACGGTCGAGCAGCGTCTCGTAGCCGTACGGCAGATTGGTGATCATGTCGTGGGCGACGGCGCGGGCGGCGGCGGTCTCGATGCGGGCCTGTTCGGGGACGGTGGTGATGTCGCCGATGGCGATGTTCGTGGCGGCCGTGAACGGCCAGTTGTGGTACTCCTGCGTGACGACGGCGATCCGGGCGCGCAGCGCGTCGCTGTCCCAGTCGGCCGCCGGGCGGCCGTTGAAGCGGATGGTGCCGCCGGTCGGGGTACGCAGGAGGGCGATCATGGTGGCAAGGGTCGACTTGCCGGAGCCGTTCTCGCCGACGAAGGCCACCGTCTGCCCGGCCTGGATGCGCAGGCTCACCCCGTCGACGGCGGCGCTCTCGCGGTCGGGATAGCGCAGCCGGACGTCGTCCACCACGATCTCCCGCAGTTGGTCAGGTGCGTCCGCCGCGGGGGCGGCGGGCGGGGGCAGGTAGTCGGCGGCGCGGGTCATGAAGCCTGTGTAGTCGCGGAAGTGCTGGCCCTCGGTGTAGATCCGGTCGGTCTGGAAGGTGACCACCGCCAGGGACCGCTGCGCGGACTGGACGGCGATCACGCAGGTCGCGGCGGCCGCGAGGGGGATCTGCCCGTCGATGAGCAGCAGACCGAGCAGGACGTACACCACGGCTGTCGCGATGCCACCGATCATCGCCCCGACGGTGGTGGTCGTGGTCACCCGGCGGGCCAGAGCGAGTTGGATGTCGGTCTCGACGCCCATGACCCGGTCGTACTGGTCGAGCAGGAAGCCACGCAGGCCGTAGGAGCGTAGTTCGGGGGCGGAGTCACGTTCGGCCATCAGGCGGTGCAGCAGCCACATCCGTCGTCGCCGCACCGACCCGGCGGCGTAGGTCCGGTAGCGCAGATGCCCGGCCCGCAGCGACGCCCACCCGTTCGGCACGGTGGCCACCAGCAGGGCGAGCAGCAGCAGCGGGTGGATCACCACGACGGCGATCGCGACGGCGAGCACCCCGGCCAGGCCGGCGAGCAGATTCATCGACGCCTGCACCAGGTCGGTGGTGGAGGTCGAGCCGCGGGTGGCCCGCTCCATGTCGTCGGCGAACGCGTCGGCGTCGAACGCCTCCAGCCGTACCGCGGTGGTCATCTCGAACAGTCGTCGCTCGACCTCCCGGTCGACCTTCGGGGTGAGGCCGTTCTGCGCGTACCCCATCGCGGCTGTCATGCTCGCGCGCAGCGCGGTCACCGCCGCCAGCGCGATCAGGGCGGGTAGCGCCGCAATCACCTTGTCGGCGGTCGGCCCGCCGGCGAACAGTTCCACGAGCACCCGCTGTGCCGCGAGCAGCCCGAACGCCGACATCACCCCGGCGCCGACGGTGGTCACCGCCACGATCGAGGTACGCAGCCGGTCGGCCCGCCAGCTGACGACGATGGCGGCCCAGACCAGGCGGGGCAACTCGGAGAAGACCGCGAACAGGCTGGCCTGCGCCCGCGCCCGTACCCCGGTCTCCCACCACAGCTCCCGCAACTCCGGCAGTACGGAATCCTGCCGTGACGACGTGCGGGCGCCATGCTCTGACGTGGACATGGAAGTACCTCCCGGAAACGAGCAGGATCGGCTGCGGTGGCGGCGCGGACTGGCGTTGGCGGAGGTGCCCCGACGGTGACGTCGGCGGATGTCGTGAACTGCACTCATCAGCAGCTCGCGCGTGCCACGCCGAGATCCGGGACGACATCAGATTGCAGCGTGTAGCAGTCCACTCCCGCAGAGTAGTGGGCTGCGGTTTCGGGAGGATGCCACGCGGCGCAGTTCCGACACACGCCTGCCCGGGTGGCCCCGATCGGCCGGCGTGGTCAGCGGAGGTCGACGTCGACCTGCTGCGCCGCGAGGATGTCCAGCAGATCGTCCAGAGTGGTCGCCGGTGCGAGTCGACGTCCGTCATAGCCGGCGACGAGGTGCGTACGGGCGACGGCCGAGTCGTGCCACACCAGGCGGAACGGTGTCCGTGCGCCGAAACCTCCGCGCAGACAGTCGTGGAGTGCGTCGAGGTTCCAGCCGAAATACCCGCCGGGGCCGTTTATCGCCTCGCCGATCGCGCAGTAGAACCCTTCGATGTCGCTGACGTACCGCCCGTCGAGGTCATAGGTGGTGCCGGGTGGCCGGTCGGCGGCATCGATCCGGTGGGCGAGCGCCATCCCGGCCCAGTGGTCGCGCAACTCGCGGTGGTAGCCCGCCCACTCGTTCCTTGCTGCGGGCCGTCGGATGCGCCAATGCTCCAGGATGTCGAGGACCCCCAGCGGCAAGGGTTCCCGTGGATCGCTGTCGACGGTCACGTCGAGAAGTCCGGCACCGAGGCGCGACGGCTCGCCCGCGACGACCGTTCCCGACACCAGGCCGCCGATCACCGGAGGGATCGAGCCGTCCGCGGCTGTCATGTGCACCTCGGCGTGGATCCGACGGCGACGCCGGGAAGCCTTGCTCGCGTTGCTGACCGCACCGAGCACGGTGAGCAGTGGCGTTTCCGGTCGGCAACCGAGCAGCCTGACCCGCGGCACCGGCGGTGCGGCCTGCTCGCGGAACACGCCCGTCACATCCCGACAGGTGCCGTAGGGCGCCTCGTCCCCGCCGAGCAGGACGAACTCGGCGACGTCGGGACGTACCACCGCGTCCGTGCGGTCGTGGACGTGAACGAACCCGTCGAGGTCGACGTCCACGGTCTGCGGCGTCGTGGGGCTCGGTCGTCGACCGAGTACGACGACATCGCCGAGATGTTCGCCGAACCAGGACGGCGGCGTGTCCGGTGACCCGGTTGGTGCCGCCAGCGAGATGTCACCCAGCCAGGCTCGTTCGGTGCCGAGCGCCTCGACGGGCAGCCGATCCAACAGATCGGCAAGCGCTCCTTCCGGGGCGCAGCCGACAAGTGTGAACCGCTCCCGCGGCCGGGACGGCAGGTCGACGAACAATCCCTCGATCTCGGCGCACAACGCCAGCGGGATGTCGTCCTCGTCGGAGTCGTAGACGCCGACACTGCCGAGGAGCAGCCAGCGGGGCGCGACCGGATGCTCCCAGTCCCACCGCCGCGGCACCGGCGTACGCCCAGCCTCGGAATCGGCGTCCGTCGTCACGCCGCGACCCTATCGGCGAAGCCCCTACGACGGCAGCTCCCTTGTTGGACGTCATGGGCCTGACCCTTGCCGAATCTCGCTGGTGGGCCGTTCTGCCATGCTGCGCGTCATGCCGTACGTGCCTGATCTTGATTTGCTGTTGACTCCCGGATATCGCGTGGAACGAGACGGGAGCGCGTACCAGGTGCAGCCGTGCGAACTGGGATCGGTGGTGTTGCCGTCCGGCAAGGTGGTCGCCTGTGACCCGTTGGCGGCACACACCACACCGTTTGTCGACGTGGTGACGCCGGGCCGGTATCCGCTGCGGGCGTGGGCGGCGATGATCGGCGGCGATCACGGCCAGGGGCATCGGCGGCTCGCCGCGTTGCAGCTGGTAGTGGCCGACGAGCCGGTGTCGTCGTGGAGCATGGCGCTGCTCCCGGGGCAGGACCTGGTCACCCTCGGTGACGACGACTTCTTCGGGTACCGGGTCGATGCGGGTACCGGGACGCTCGCCGACCAGGTGGCGATGGAGGTATTGACCGGCTGGGATTTCGAGCGGATCGACGACGTGTTCATCCCGGCGCAGATTCCCCACGATCCGGTCGACGCCGCCATCGCCGCGGTGGTGGAGGAGCGGACCGGGGCCAATGTGTACGTGGTCGGTTCTGGTTGGGGCGACGGCGTGTACGCGACCTACATCGGGCGTACCGCCGAAGGGGTCATCGCCAGCTTCGTCACCGATTTCCGCGTCGTGCCGCTCGATTAGCCAGACGGCGGCTCATTCCCCCGTGTCGTCGAGCAGGGCGGCGATGACCTTGCCCATGTCGTCGGGCTCACCGAGACGGCCGAGCGCGGTCTCCAGCAGGCCCGGCTGCTGCTGGCCACCCACCCCGACGACGTCACCGGTGTCGGGCACGCGGTCGGGTACGACAGCCCGTCACAGTTCAGCCGCGAGTACCGCCGCCACTTCGGCGCCCCACCCAGCCAGGATGCCGCCCGCCTCCGGCGTACCGCGCTCACCCCCGTGCCCACCACGCCGTAGCGGTCGATCCGGTCGGCACTGCCGGCCCGGGGAAGCGTCACCGTCGACTGAGTAGGGATGCTCAGCCCGGACACCGTTCGCGGTCTCAGGTGCCGGCCCGTCGGCATCGCGAGGATCATGGCATGGCTGATCTGCCGCACCGACACCTCGCTCTGCGTACCACTTCTTCACCGCTGCCGGCCCTGGCCGCGCGTGGCCGGCAGGCCGTGCTGGCCCCCCTCGGGCGCGCGGTCGCCGCGCTGAGCCGGCTCATCGGCCGCCACCCGGCCGGATGGCGGTGGGTGGCGCGGCGACACCACCCGGCCCTGGACACGCTGGCTGCGGCGCACGCGCAGGCCGTCTGCGTACGGGCCGCCCGGCAGGTGCCCGCCTACCGGGCCTTCCTGCGCGCCCGTCCGGCCGGTGTGCGTCGTCGGCTGACGGATTTCCCGGAAACCGACAAGCTCGGGTACGTGGTGGCCCACGACGCGGCCGCACGCTGCTGGCGCGGGCGGTTGCCCACCCGAGGGGTGGTGGTCGACGAGTCGGCCGGCTCGTCGGGGCGGCCGTTCAACTGGCCGCGTGGGGACCGGGAACTGCGGGCGGTGCACCGGGACATCGTCGGCTACACCGGGCTGGTCTTCCCGATGCGCCGACCGTTCGTGATCAACGCGTACTCGATGGGGGCCTGGGCGACCGGGACGACGACAGGTGCCGCGATGGCCCGGATCGCCGTGGTCAAGAACACCGGGCCGGACCTCGGGAAGATCGTCGACACGCTGCGCGAGTTCGGCCCCGACTTCGACTACCTGGTGACCGCGTACCCGCCGTTTCTCAAGCATCTGCGCGACCGGCTCGACGCCGAGGAGTTCCCCTGGTCGCGGTACCGCATCCACGCCAGTTGCGGCGGCGAGGGGATGACCGAGGCGCTGCGCGACTACCTGGAACAGCGGTTCGCGCTGGTGCGCTCGGCGTACGGCGCGTCGGACCTGACCATCGGCATCGGCGCGGAGACCCGGTTCACGGTGTGGCTGCGGCGGCGGCTGCAGAACGACCGCGCGCTGCGGGCCGAGCTGCTCGGCACCGACGAGCAGCGGCTGCCCATGGTGTTCCAGTACAACCCGTTCGCCACCTACCTGGAGACCAACGAGCACCGGGAGTTGATCTGCACGGTCACCGGTGACGTGCTCCAGCCCCGACTGCGCTACAACATCGGCGACGAGGCGCTGCTCGTGCCGTACCGGCGGATCGTCGAGCTGGCGCACGCCGACCCGGTGCGCCGAGCCGAGTTCCGTACCGCCGTATCCGCGGAACGGATGACCCTGCCGGTGTTGCTGCTGTTCGGTCGGCGCGACTCCACGGTGTCCTACCTGGGGGCCAACCTCTACCCCCAGGACGTCGAGTACGGCCTCTACACCGGCAACCCGTACGCCGCCGAGATCAGCCGCTTCTGTCTGGCTCTGGTCGAGGACGCGGCGCTGGAGACCCGGCCGGTGATCCACATCGAACTGCGCCGCTCGCTGCCGGCGTCGCAACGCGAGGCCCTCGCCGCCGCCTGCCGCACCGGGGTACGCCGGCACCTCACCTCGGTCTCCCGGGACTTCGCCCAGTCGCTGTTGGAGGATCCGACCGCCGGTGACCTGCGGGTGGAACTGCACGAACCCGGCAGCGGCCCGTTCGCCGGCGATCAGAAGATCAAAAACGTCTACCTGGTGAGGTGACCATGCGTACCCGTGACTTCTCCCGCGCTCCCGCGCAGGCCCGCGCCGGGGCCATGTTCATCGGCGCGACCCGCTACACCAACCCGCTGGTCCTGCTGCGGCTGGCACCGGCCTGGATCCGGATGGTCCGCGACATGCGACGGATGTCCGGCTACTGCTGGCACACCGTCTACTGGCAGTTCCCGTTGACCCTCGGCACGATCGCCTTCTTCACCGACCGCGAGGCGATGCTGCGCTTCGCCCGCACTCGCGAGCACCGCCGGTTGATGGTCTGGCTGACCGACGGCACCCGCAACGCGACCGCCGGCTTCATCCGGCTCTACACCGCCGCCCCCGACGGATACTCCAACGGCACATGGCGCGCCGAAGGCCCGGAGATGGGACACATCGCCACCTTCACCCCCATCGGCGCGGAGCGCACCGGGCCGGAGGTCGTGCGGTGAGAACCCGGTTCGAACGGGTCACCGGCCGCCGGGACCTGCGGGACTTCTGCACCCTCACCGACCGGCTGTACGCGGGCGAACCGCGGCACGTGCCCACCCCACGGCAGCAGATCCGGCGGTGGTGGCGCGACGGCGTGCCGATGTACCTGCTGCGCGACCCAGCCGGCACGGTGATCGGACGCACCACCCTGCACACCGACGCGGCCTTCGACGCCAAACTCGGCCGCCGCTGCCAACTCTTCGGGCTCACCGAGTTCACCGAGCCGGCCGCCGGGCCGCTGTTCGACGCGATCACCGCGCACACCGCCGCCGACCGGGACCTGCTCTTCGGCCCGGTGGCGCTGCTACCCAACCAGGCCGGTGGGGTGATCACCTCCGGGTACGCCGACCGGGGTTTCGTCGACAGCGCCTGGAACCCGCCGCACTACCCGATCGCCTACGAGGCGTACGGGTTCCACCGCCGCTTCGAAGCCGACACCTGGATCTGCCCCGTGCCCGCCCCGCCGCAGCCGAAGCCGTCGACATACATAAAATCCGATGGCGTACGCCTCGAAGTGCACCGAGGTGACCTGCGCCGCCTCGACGAGCAGCTCGACCTGCTGCGCGGGATGCTCAACGACTCCTTCGCCCAGCTCGGCTACTACACCCCGATCTCCGCCGAGCAGCTGCGGCGGCAGACCGACGGGCTGGCGTACCTGCTGGACGAGTCGCTGCTGCTCTACCTGACCCGCGACGGCGCGGCGGTGGCGTTCGTGCTCTGCGTACCGGACATCAGCGAGTTCCTGGCCGGCGTGCGCGGCAACCTGCACCCGCTCAACCAGCTGCGGTTGCTGGCCACCCGCCGCCGCTACCGGCGGGAGGCGGTGCTGATCATCAAGGGTGTCGTGCCGCGGTACCAGGGACACGGCTACCAGCGGCTGCTCTCCGCCCACCTGCACCACAACCTGTACGCCGCCGGCTACACCACCCTGCGCAGCACCTACGTCGAGCGGGACAATCCGGCCTCGGCCGCCCAGTACCGACGCCTCGGCGGTCGCCCGCTGCACGGGTACACCTTCTACGCCAAGGAGCGATAGGTGGACTTCGCCGCGTTCCGCGCTCTCGCACCGCTGTGCTGGCGGGCCCCGAGCGCCCACAACACCCAGCCGTGGCGGCTACGGTACGAGCCCGCAGCGATCCGCGTCGGATGGGACGCCGCCCACACGCTGCCGGCGGCCGACCCCACCGGCCGCGACCTGCGGCTGTCCCTCGGCGCGTTCGTCGAGACCTGCCTGATCGTCGCGGCCGACGCCGACCTGCACCTGGAGTACGTCGCCGAGCACGACGACCGGTGGGTGGGTTGGCTGCGGCCCACCGCACACCGCTACTCGACCCCCTTCCGCGCCATCGACGTGTGGGAACGTCGTACCGACCGGGGTCACTTCGCCGCCGGTCCGGGACCGGACGTGCTCGCGGCGGTGGACCGGGTCGCCCGACGGGCCGGCGGCAGCGTACGGGTCGTGCCGCACGCCGGCCGGCTCGGTGCCCTCCTGCGTACCGCCGACCGGCACCTGTACGCGGACCCGGCGATCACCGCCGAGCTGCGCGGCTGGCTACGGCTCGACCCGGCGCACCCGAACTACCACGTCGACGGGCTCACCGACCGCTGCCTCGCCCTGTCCCGGCCCGCCGCGGTGGGGCTACGCGCGGCGCTGGACGCGTACCAGGTGCTGCGCCCGCTCGGCCTGCCCCGGCTGCTCGCCGCCGCCGACAACCCGCTCGCCCGGGGCGGTACCGTGCTGGCCCTGGTCGCCCCCGACAGCCTCGACCCGGCCGGGCAGGTCGAGTTCGGACGGGTGCTGATGCGGTGCTGGTTGACGCTGCACACGGCGGGGCTGGCAGCCCACCCGCTCAGCCAACTGATCGACGTCGCCGCCACCCGTACGGCCCTCGCCGCACTGCTGGACGTGGCACCCGACCGGCTGTTGCACGTCGTACGGGTGGGCCTGCCCACCCGGCCGGCACCTCGCTCGGCCCGCCGGGTCGCCGGCGGCGGCCCTCCCACCACTTCCTGATCACGACAGCCCGGTCCCAGCTCCACGGCCTCGGTCAGCGGGCGCCTTCCTGTCCGGTCAGGATCTCGCGGGCCTGCATGAGTGCGAAGCCGAGCAGGTTCAGCCCGCGCCAACGTGCCGGGTCGGTGGCGCGCGGATGGTCGGCGGCCAGGCCGATGCCCCAGATCCGGTCGAGCGGGCTGGCCTCCACGAGGATCCGCTTACCGGTGCCGATCAGGTACGTGCGCAGCGCAGGATGCTCGTCGAACTTCGCGACGGTGCCGGTCAGCACGATGTCGTAGCGGTGCTGCTCCCACACGTGCTGGTCGAATCCGGTGACCTGCCGGCCCAGCATCTTCGCCGCGTGCGGGTGCGCCGCCGTCAGGACCCGGGCGGCGGTGGCGTGGTCGTCGAAGAGGGTGGCCTTGCGCCACATCATGTAGTGCTCGGCGGTGGCGAAGCGCAGCCCGCCGATGGTGAACGGCGCCGGCCACCACTGGCTCAGGCAGCCCGCCCCGACGCTGCCGTCGCGCTGCGGCTGGTGGCCCCAGAAGAACAGGAACTTCACCCGGGCACCCGAGCGCATCGCCGCGGTCAGGTCGGCGACACTGTGTACTGACGTGACCATGTGAGCGAGTCTCCGGCAGCAGGCGTTGCGCCGCACCGCCATTATCGCGGCGCGCCCGCCCCGAGTTGTCCCTGCGTCCGGCTCGACGAGTCGATGAGTCCCTGCAGGGCGGTACGGGTGCTCAGCAGAGGGCCCTGGACGTCGTCAGCCACCAGCGGGACCTGGCGGGCATCAAGCACGTCGGGGAGGTCGCCAAGACCTGGTACCTGCGGCAGGCCCGAGCCCGCGGCTTCGACGACGCCGTCTTCGAAGACGGCACGGGCCGGCTCAGCGAAGCGACCATCTGGAACCTGGCCTTCTGGGACGGCGAGACGGTGATCTGGCCGCACGTCGATCTCCTGCCCGGAATCACCATGCAGATCCTCACTCGTCAGCTTGCGCACCTCGGCGTCGCGCAGCAGACCCGTGACATCCACCGAGCCGATTTGACCGAGAACCTGGCCGGCGTCGTCATGAACTCGTGGACGCCCGCCATCCCCGTCTCCCGCCTGGGCGACCGGCTGCTCGCCGACGGCACCACCTTCGCGCACCTCCTGCACGAGGCGTACCGGAACGAACCCGCGACCCGCCCCTGACACCTCAGCGCCTGTGGCAAGGTCACGCTCGATCGTGGATCGAGTGGTCATCTCGCGGCCCCGATCCCACTCGATCCCTGATCGAGCGTGATCTCGCATGAGCGTGTCACCGCGACCTGACGCACCAGGGGCCGAGGCGGAAGGGGCGGCCCGTCACGAAGTGCGGCGAACGGTTCCGCCGTAGAGGTGCACACGGTGGTCGACATCGCGGTCCGGCTGCCGGTCCACGAAGTGTCCAGGAGTCACCGGGCCGTGGCTGACGTGCACCAGCCAATCCTCGTAGTACCAGCTCGGGCTGCAGGCGCAGCCGGTGAACCGGAAGTTCGCCCGGTAACGGCCGACCTGCCCTGGGGTCAGCGTGAACAGGCGGGTCGAGGCGTACGGTCGCGGATAGGCTGCCGCACCGGGCAGCCGGTCGACGGTGAGCCTCTGTCCGGTGCGGCCCAGCCAGAGGTCGATGGCACGGGCCTGCTCGACACCGCCGCTCAGCACCTTCTCCTGGCGTGCGTAGTCGACCGCCTGGTCAGCCAGGACCTCGTGGACGACCACATCGCCGTCCGGCAGTGACCGGGGCAAGGCCACGGCCCGGTCGAGGCCACGGCGCGCGTTCGCCGCCGACGCGCCGCGTGCATCAGCCGTCCACCGCACCCGAACCCGCTGAACAACGATCACACCTGAGCTTCGCTCAGCCCGCGCCCGACCCGCCAGCCGGTATCCGGCGACCCGCTCGATTGCAGTGCAGCGACCGGTTCGGGCCAGGTCACCGCAGGTCGAGCCGCATGAGCACCCGGGGGAACCCGGCGAGTACGGAGGTGGTGTCGGCTGCCTTCACGAAACCGGCCTGCTCGAAGACGGTGCGGGTGCCGACGTAGGCCATGGTGAGGTCCACCTTCTCGCCACGGTTGTCGACGGGTACCCCTCGACCGCCGGCTGCAGTCGCTAGTATGGCAGCCGCCGTTTGAGATCTTGCTGGTGAATCGGGGTGGACGAGGGATGGCCACCGCCTGATCGTCTGTGCGTTGCGGACACAACATCAGATCTGGCGGTGGCCGCGCCGCTGGGACTCCTGGCACCGCTTCACCACACTCGCCCTGGCCGCCCTGGCCGCCCTCGCCGAATAGACTCGCGTAGGTGGCGTTGCAGCGAAGACCGATCGCGGCTGGCACCAGACGTTGTGCGGGATGCTCGGTCATCGGCGACAACCGGTGAACAGGGCGCCGGCCGCGCCCGGCCGCCGACAGGGAGTGACCCAGTCACTATGAGAATCTTGTTTCCAGCTGTGCACGTCAGCGACGTTGAGACCTCCCTCGCCTTCTACGAGGCGGTCGGGATGGAGGCCGTTGGGCGCGTTGAGCACGCCAGATGCTGGCGCTGCCCCGTGAGGACGAGGTGATCCTGGAACTGGTCGAGCGCACCGATGCGGGACCGGTCTCCGCTGGTGGACTCGTCCGCTTGGACATGACCATGTCGCTGGACGGCTTCTGTGCCGGACCGGACGACCGTCCGGGGCAGGAGATGGGCCGCGGCGGGCCGCCCGAGCAGGTGCCGGCTTGAGCTCGTCCGCGTCGTCGAAGGCTGCGACGCTACGCACCTGCGCTACCGCGTGGTGCGACCCGCATGACCGGCTGGTCGGAATCCTCGCAACACGGCACCCGTCGCTCCAAGGGGCGGGTCAGAGTGTGACAACCCGTAGAGAGGAACCGTGATGACCTACTACACCGCAGATCTGTTCATGTCCCTCGACGGCTTCGGAACGGGACCCGTCGGATACTGGGGCAAGGAAGGGCCTGAGTTGTCGGCGGAACGGAGGCGGGTCTTCTTCGAGGGCCAGGGCGAGACGCTGGTGCTCGGGGCGAACACCTACCGCGCGATGGAAGGGTTCGCGGCCGAGGCTGCGGACAACCCGGATTTCCAGGCACTCACCGCCCGCACCAAGCTGGTCGTCTCTCGCACCCTCAAGGCCCCGCTGAGCTGGCCCAACTCGACGCTGATCGCTGAGGACGCGGTCACGGCCGTCACCCGTCTCAAGCAGGAGTCGCCGGTTCCGCTTCGCTCGCACGGCAGCATCTCGATGAACCGCGCCCTGCTGGCCGCCGGCCTGGTCGACAGGCTCGAGATTCTGGTGTTCCCCGTCATCACCGGCGCCTCCGGTTCCGACCCGATCCTGGCTGGCCTCCCCGACATTGACCTCGAGCTCGTGGACTCCCGGCTCCTTGACGGGCGCATCCAGCACCTGGCCTACGTCCCGACCGTCCTGCCACAGCCGCTCGGCGCCGCCTCGTAGCGCTCGCGGTATCTCAAACGGCGGCTGCCGTACTAGTCTCCCGCCGTGAGTGATGATCAATGTGACGTGTGGTCGCTGCACCGGCGGGACAACGGCGGCCTGCTTGCTGATCTCGTGGTGACCGGTGGTGACTTCCCGTGGCTCAACGCCCATGTCCGCCCGACGGAATCCTTCCTGGAGGTCCGGCCGCTCTTCGCCGAGGAACTGCGGTTGCTCGACCGCATCGACCAGGACGGTGAATCCTGGGAGCGTGCGTACGACGCGGTCCGCAATGCCGTGACGCTGCGGTACCCGCAGGGCCAGGAGGTGCCCGAGTTCCTGCTGCACATCGAGGGCGACGAGGCCTGGTGGCGGTGGAGCGACGAACCGTTCGACAAGGAAGACAGCTAGTCCCTGAGCGCAAGTGTGCGGGCGCGTCGGCCCCTCTTGACCAGTGATTCACTGCTTTACTATCTTCCTAGTGAAGCAGTGAGGAGTCACCGTGTTCGTCTTCCGGCTCGACACCCGCTCCGGGGTGCCGCCGTATCTGCAACTCGTCCAGCAGGTCCGCCAGGCGGTACTGCTCGGTTTTCTCCAACCCGGTGACCGGCTCCCGCTCATCCGCGAGGTGGTCGAGGACCTGGCGATCAATCCGAACACCGTCGCCAAGGCGTACCGCCAGATGGAGCAGGAGGACCTGGTCACCGGTCGGCCCGGCCAGGGCACGTTCGTCAACGCACAGCAGTCGGCCGCGATGTCGGCATCGACGTACACCTCGCTGCGTCGCGGCCTGGAGACCTGGCTGCGCCGCGCCTACGCGGCCGGCCTCGACGAACAGTCGGTCAACGCGCTCTTCACTTCCGTCCACCAGCAGACGAGGAACGAGGACGTGGCGTGACAGGGACCGAGTTCGCGCTGCGCACCGACGGTGTGGGCAAGCGGTACCGCAAGGGTTGGGCGCTGCGCGACTGCACCCTGGCCCTGCCGGCGGGCGGCGTGATCGCCCTGGTCGGGCCGAACGGCGCGGGCAAGACCACGCTGCTGCGCCTGGTCGTCGGGTTGCTGGCCCCGAGCACGGGCACGGTGGAGGTTCTCGGCCACGACGTCACCGCCAGCACCCCGCAAACCCTGTCCCGGGTCGGGTTCCTGGCCCAGGACCACCCGCTGTACAAGCGCTTCACCGTCGCCGAGATGCTCCGTTTCGGCCGGGCCTGCAACCTGCGGTTCGACCAGGGGCTGGCCGAGCGCCGGCTGGCGAAACTGGGCATCCCGCTCGACCGCCGGGCCGGCACGCTCTCCGGCGGGCAGCAGGCTCAGGTCGCGTTGGCTCTGGCCCTGGCGAAGCGGCCGGACCTGCTCGTGCTCGACGAGCCGGTGGCCAGCCTCGATCCGCTGGCCCGGCACGAGTTTCTCCAGGTCCTCATGGGTGCGGTGGCCGAAGGCGGGGTGACCGTCCTGTTCTCCTCGCACGTCGTGCACGAGCTGGAGCGTGTCTGCGACCACCTGGTCGTGCTCAACCAGGGTCGGGTCACGCTCACCGGTGACATCGACACCCTCCTCGCCGAGCACCGGCTGCTCGTCGGCCCGCGTACGGCCACCGACCTCGACCGGGCCGGCACCGTCGTGCAGGCCGTCCACAGCGACCGGCACACGACCCTGCTGGTACGCGACGGTGGGCTCCCGGCCGCGCCCGGCTGGCAGGCCCAGCCGGTCGCGCTGGAGGAGCTGGTGCTGGCGTACCTGCGCCGGTCGTCCGAGCCGAGCGCCACGGTCCCGTCGGAGGTGCCGGTATGAGGTGGTTGATCTGGCGTCAGCACCGCACCGAGGTCTGCGTCCTGGGTCTGCTCGTCGGCATGTTCGGCGTCGCCCTGCTCGTGCTCGGGACGCAGGCCCACGACCTGTTCCCCGGCGGTCCCGCCCGCTGTGCGGGCGAGGCCGGTGTCGACGAGGCCTGCACGGCCGCCTTCCGCCGGCTCGACGAGGAGTACGGGTACCTCGAGAACCTCCTGGCGGCCTTCTACCTGGTCCCCGTCGTCATCGGTGCGTTCCTCGGTGCGCCGCTGCTCGCGCGCGAACTGGAGGACGGCACCTGGCAGCTCGCCTGGACGCAGGCCGTGCCGCGGATGCGCTGGCTGGCGGCCAAGCTCGCGGCACTTGCCGGCGTCACCGTCGCGCTCACCGGGATGTTCACCGCGGTGCTCACCTGGTTCCGTCAGCCCTTCGACGCGTGGGAAGGACGGTTCCAGTACGACGCCTTCGACCTGGAGGGACTCGTTCCGATGGCGTACGCGCTGTTCGCGTTCGGCGTCGCCACCGCCGCAGGGGCGATCCTGCGGCGCAGCCTGCCCGCGTTCGGCGTCGCGTTCGGGGCGTTCCTCGCCGCCCGGATGTCGGTGGCGCTGCTGGCCCGCCCCGCGTACGCCACGCCACTCACCACCATGGCCCCGGTCCCCGTCGGCGGCGCGAAGGACCAGGCGGGGCACAGCGTCGCCGACTGGACGATCGAACGCGGCTACGCGGACGCCACCGGACGCAGACTGAGCTCGACCGAGTACTACGAGCTGGAGGAGGCCGCCAACCAGGCCGGCACCAACCTCAACCAGTTCCTGCACGCCCGAGGCGTCCAGCAGTTCGGGGTCCACCACCCGGCCGACCGGTTCTGGACCTTCCAGCTCATCGAGGCGGCCCTGTTCGTCGCCGTCGCGGCGATCCTGATCGGCGTGGTGGTGTGGCGGGTACGGCGCCGTCTGATCTAGGGCCGGTGCTGACGTCGACGGGTCAGCGGCGCATTCGTTGCTGCACCCAGGTGAGCATCGTGCTGCGGTAGTCGGAGCTGATCGATTCGAGCGCTTCGGCCCCGCCCGCGGTCGGCAGGTGGGTGCAGCCGGCGAGCCGGTGCACGGTCAGGTCGTCGGTGGCGGCGGCGCGCCGCCACACGGCGATGCTGTCGTCGGCGGGAGTCCACTCGTCGGCCTCGCCGTAGAACAGCAGTGTCGGGCAGCGCACCTGCGCGATGACCGGCTCCGGGTCGTGGTCCATGTCCTCCCAGGTGCCGCGATGGTCGTCCAGGTCGCGCGGGACGTGGGCGAGGGGAAACCACGGCCGGTCGGCGTACCCGTCGATGACCGCCTGCGCGGTCGTACGGTCGATGTGCCCGCGTACGGCGTTCTCCAGGGTTTCTCGCAGGCGGGTCAGGTCGGCGAGTTCCGCGCTTGCGTAGCCGTTCAGGAGCAACTGCTGTACGGTCCCGTACCGCATCTGGGCAGCCGGGCTCACCCCGCTACCGGCGACCAGCACGAGGAACGAGATCAGCTCGGGCCGACGGGCCGCGACCGCGGACGCGGGCCAGGCGCCCTGGCTCCACGCCCATAACCCCACGGGAACGTCGCCGACGTGACGACGCACCTGGGCGACGGCCGCCAGGGCGTCGTCGGCCTGGACGACGTACGGCACGTCGCCCCGTTCACACGGACGACGGTCGAAGCGCAGCCGCCGGGAACACCCGCGCCAGGTGCTCGTAGAGGAAGTACGAGCGTCGCGGCTCGCCGGAGCCGTGCAGGACGACGATCGCGCCGCGCGTCGGCCCGTCCAGCGTGGCCGGCAGGGACACGTCGCCGGCATCGACAACCAGCTCCATGGGGTGAGTCAATCAGGAACCGGCGGCACCGCTGCCAGCCGGGGCATCAGGCGTACGGAGGACGGCATGGCGAAGGTCGTGATCATTGGTGATGTCGGCGGATGTGCCGATCAGCTGTCTCAGGCGGTGGCGTCCGCGCAGACCGACCCGGATGCCGTGGTGATCCAGGTCGGCGACCTGATCGACCGTGGGCCGGACAGCCCCGGCGTGCTGGCCTTCGTTCGGCGACGGCTGGAGGATCCGCGGCGGTGGATCCAGCTCGTCGGTAACCACGAATCGCAGTACCTGGGTGCGGAGATGTTCTGGCCGCAGCGGCTGCCCGACGAGGACGCCGCCCTGCTGAAAAGCTGGTGGCTGCGGGACCGCCTGCGGGTGGCCGCCGCAGTGCGCACCGCCGACGGAGAAGAACTCCTGGTCACGCACGCCGGTCTGACCGTCGACGCGTGGCGGAAGCTGGGTGAGCCGGTGACCGCTGCTACCACCGCGGACCTGCTCAACACCCGGCCCGAGGACATCCTGTGGCACGAACGCGGACCGCTGTGGGCCGAGGCGGACCCGGATCTGTACGACTCCTGGCTGCACGCGGCCGAGCCCCCGCCCTTCGGCGTCGACCCCCAACACGGACGCGATGGCGCACCGCAGTGGTCACCGTTGGTGTTCGACGACGCCACCGTACTTACCTGACCGCAGCGGACCATCTGTCGTGCGTTGCACGGTCGGCAGCATGTGGAGTGTTCACCGGCCGGCGGCGGGGAGGTCCTCACCGCTGATCACGAAGCACCCGAACATCTCGCTGAGGACGCTCTGCTGGTGTGTCGTCAGCGGGTTCACGAAGACCGCGACGTCGATCTGCGCAGCCCGGCATGCTGTCGCGATCTCGCGTGCCTTGCCAGGGCTGAGCAGCGTCCGCCGGGAGAACGGCAGGCTCATCTTCGCCGCACCGCCGTGTGAGACACCGCGCCGCTGGACGTGCCGACTCACGACCCGCCCACCGTACACCTGCACCGACGTCGCCAGTAGATCGAGCTTCGCGCCGATCCCGGTGTCCTTCGCCGAGAACAGGCCCACGAGCACCACGTCGGCGTCCGCCAGCACGGAGGTCGGTGGCCTGAGGGGATCTCGCCGCACGTTGCCATGGTGCCAGATGACGCTCGACATGCGCCGGCCGACACCGACGCGGCACCCGGTCCAGGGCGATCCGGTTGACATGTTCGCCATGCTGATTCCGCACGCCCATCTCCGGATCAGGCGAGGAGAAGCTATGCGCAAGCCGGTCAAGACTGCCGCCGTCCTTGTCGGGCTCGGTGTCGGCGTCGCAATCGGTCCCGCCCTCGGCCCGGTCGCTGTCTGGTCGGGTGCCGTGATCGTTGTGCTCGGTCTCGCGCTCGGCATGGTCGGTACGGGCGAATCCGACCTCGTCGGGGACGGCCTGGTGGACCACGACGGGGACGCCGGGGGGCCCGGCGACACGACGAACGCAGGCGCTGCCCCACAACGGCAGAACCGCCAACGACCCACCCTCAGCGGCCTCGGCACCCGGGTGGAACAGATCCTCAAACTCGCCGAGGAGCAGGCCAATGACCACCGTGCCGAGGCGCAGCGCGAGAGCGAGGCGATCGTGACTTCCGCCCGACAGGAGGCCGAAGCGATCCTGAACCGAGCACACGAGCAGGCAGCCGGAATTGCCGGCACCCGCCCGGATCTGTCTGCGGTTCGGCCGGCCGAGGCGGCGTCATCGAGCGAGAATCCGCACCGCTCCGCCTGACGGAGGCGGAGGCGCCGTACGATCCGGTTTCGCAGGCGGATTCCCGAAAGCCGACCGGTTGTGGTGGCCCCGGGCGGTCAAAGGCCCGGGGCCACGGTTGCCGATTCGCGTCGGGTCACGATCCCCCCTGATGCGCTGCGGCCGTACCGGCTCTCAACCCCCCATTGCCGGTGCCAGAGTTCTGTGGTGCGGACTCTGGGCTGGCTTGCGCATCCCCCGTTTCGTCCCCTCCGCGATCGGCGTCACCGCCCGACTGTGCGGTATGTGGCGTCGACATACCTGATGTCGGGTTCACCTGTCGCTTCACTATGGTTGTCCGCTACGGTGTCACTGCCACAACAGTGGTCGGGTGCGGCCAGTCAAGCACGTGAGCGGCGCCAATCGCAACCATTGTGGATAGAGCGCCCGCACTCGACCACAATGGTGGTGCGCGGGGTTTGATCAGGAGGGGGCCATGGCCGACTGTGCCAACGGGTCGTTCGCGGCCCGGCTACGGCACCTGTTCGACACCTGTCGCAAGCCCGGCACAGGCAAGCCGTACACACCGGACGAGGTGGCAAAGGCAACGGGGTTGTCGACCAGCTATGTCAACTACCTCCTCAATGGGCAGAGAGACAATCCCACGCGGTCGGCTATCCAGCAGTTAGCGAACTTCTTCCGAGTGCAGCCGAACTATTTCTTCGACTCGGTCGCATCGGACGCCGTCAGCGCGAACGTCGAGATGGAGGCCGATCCTGACCTTGAGACCATCACGGTGCTCGCCCGACGGATGCCTGCCGGGCCGTCTCGGGCGAGCCTGCGCGCGATAGTCGAACAGGTCGCCGCACTGGAGGCGCAGAGCAAGGCATCGGGTCGGCGAAACCAGCCAGAGTAGGCCGGACTCAGCGCAGCAGAATGAACGTCGGCACTGCGACGAGCAGACCGACGATGGTGCCGGCGAGGACCTGACCGGTGGTGTGCTCGCCCAACTGGACCCGTGACCAGCCGACGAGCGCCACTACGGGCACCGACACCAGGAGCGTCGGACCGAACTCGATCACAAGTACCGCGGCGGAGCTCGCGGCCACCGCCGCGTGGATGCTGAGTTTCCAGAAGAGGTTGACGACGGTGACTGCCACGCCGATGGCGAGCATCACGACAACCATGGCGAGGAGTCGTCGGGGAGCGTCGAAGCTGACCATCAGGGCAATGCCGGTGATGACCGACAACAATCCGTAGACCAGCGGAGTTCGCCGCTGCTCACGGACCCGAATGTGATGGTCCGTCAGCCGACCACGACGTACGCCCCACCAGATCAGACTGTTCGGGATGACGGCGCAGAAAAGCGCTCCGGTCAGCGCCCATGGCAGGCCTTCACGGATCGACGGAGCGCTGGCCGTTCCGACCACAACGGGCATGACAGCGGCCAGGAGGGCAGGCGCGAGCACTTCGGTCGCGATGCGAGCCACACGGTGGGCCGGTCGTCGAGCCTGACTGCTGATAGCTACGGTCACATCTGCATTCTGCTCCCAGCGGTCGAATTTCCACGAACTATCGCTCGATGGAACTCCCCGGAACCGGCTTCGTCTAGCTAAGCTGCCTGCTTGCGTCTGCCACCGTTGTGGTTGTCCGCTCGGCTGAACAATCGAGCGCCCTACCAGGACATCCTGAACAAGCGGCAAGACGGTGTTCCGGTGCGGGGCTCTCTACGCGGGGGGAGTGGCAGTAGGCGATGTGGCACCAACAACGTCGAATACATCGCCTCCTGCGCCAGCTTGAGTTCGACCTGCCGATGCCGCTGACGGTACAGGCACTGGTGGCGACCCTGGAGACGGTACGACATCGTCGCATTCAGTTCGTCGCCATGAGCGTCGAGCAGACGGGGCCATGTGGACTGTGGGTGGCCACGGCCGAAGCCGACTATGTTCTCTACGGCCGCGACTCGCCGCCGATTCTCCGGCTCCAGACGATCCTGCACGAGCTGATGCACATCGCACTGCGGCATGCCGGCCATGCAGCTCTCTCGCGGGGGACGGGCCAGGTCGGCGGCTTTGGTGACACGCCGACGGAAGTCGTGCTCGCGCGTTCGACTTCGGCCTTCGGCGAGCAGCAGGAGCACGACGCAGAGCTGTTGGCAACCTACCTGGGTGCCCGGCTCGACGGCGGGGATCAGGTAGGCGCCTTTGAGGATCTTGCGGACGCAACGGCAGCGGTGATGTACCGCATAGCTGCCGTTCTGGCGGAGTAGACGGGGAGAAGGCTCGTGGTGGTAGCAGCCGGACATGTAGTGGCGGCTGTGGTCGCCGCGGTGGCGCTGATCGTGAAGCTCTGGGCATTGCATCGAGATCCAGGTAACCGGAGGATCCTGGCGAAGGCAGGTATCTGTCTGGGATGCGGGATCGCGGTGACGGCCGGCTGGGCTCCCGTCCACAGCCTGATCGACAGGGTCTCGGGTGTGGCGAACCTGGCGAAGCCGATTGAGCACGGGTCGGCGCTGATCGCAGCCACCGCGATCCAGTTCCTGTTCCTTCATCTGGGTGACCCGGAGAAGGCGCGCAGGTTGATGCCACGGCGGCTGGTGTTCCTGGGCGTCGTGCTGGCTGTCATGATCGCGATGTTCCACGCCGCAGGCTTTCCTGAGTCGGAGCCGCTGCACTTCGCCGAACGCTACGGGGACATGCCGCAGGTCTCGATCTACATGCTCGCGTTCCTGCTCTACCTCGGGGTGACCGTTGTGGACATCCTGCGGATGTCGGTCGGATACGCGCGCTATGCCGGTACCCGGCTGAAGATCATCATGGGGTTGCTCAGCGCTGGTGCGGCGTTCGGCGCGGCGTTCGTTGCGCACAAGGCGCTGTTCCTCGGACTGAAGTTGGCCGACCTCGCACCTCCGTGGCCAGAGCCGGTGGTCACCCAGACGCTTGTCACGTTCTCGGTGGTGTTGATCTGTTCGAGCTTCGTTCTGGCGACGTTGTGGAAGGCGGTGGACGGCGTTCGAGCCTGGCCTCGTCGAAGCGCGATGTACCGGGACCTGCACGCGTTGTGGTATCTGCTGTACCAGGCGGTTCCGGACATCGTGCTGGTGACGCCGCGGCGGCCCAAGCGTGATCCATGGTGGGTGTTCGGCGTGGAGCAGCGGCTGTACCGGCGATGTGTGGAAATCGGTGATGGCATCCAGGCCCTGGGGCCGCAGGATGCCCAGGTGAGGACCGCCGCTTCAGGTCGGGCGGCTGAACTCGGCTGGGACGAGGCCCGGGCGGCAGCGGCTGGTGAGGCGGCGGCGATTCTGGTTGCCGTACGGCGTCTTCAACAAGGTCGTGTCGTTCGACGTGAGGTTGAACCTGACCTTGAGCCGCAGCCGGCGAAGGTTGCGCATGTCGACGTCGAGGCCGACGCCCGTAGGCTGGCGTTGATATCGATCTCGCTGTCTGAGCCATTGGTACGTGAAACCGTCGCCCGGTTCTCCGGTGAGCCCGCCTCCGGGGAGAGGGCGCGGCCCTGATGTTGTGGGGAGGGTGGGGTCCACAGGGGCTTCGACCTGCGGCCCGGGTGGAAGTTCAGCATTGCCGGCGGTACCGGCTGTCGTCGCGAGCCAGAGCTGACGCCCTGGGTTATCATTGCCGCTCAGGCGCTGCCCGTTCCCCCGTGCGGGCAGCGCCTGCTTTGCCTCCAAGGCGTTGACCGCGGCGGGGCTGGTGCTGGCCGGCCGGCGCGGTGTTGCTCACCGCGAAGTGGACGGTCAATCTTGCCGGGCTGCTCTGGGCGGCCGCCACCGCGGTCAGCGCGGTCGGCGTCGATCTACCGGACCGGCTCCGCCTCGCCGGAGTGCTGGCCGCACTGGCTGGCCTCGCCGCCGTCGCCGTTGTGTGGACCACCGGGACCAACGGCATGTCACCAACCCTGGAACAACTCGGCTACGCCCTCCAGCTACCCGTCATGATCTGGTACGGGTTGCTGGGCTGGCGGCTCGTACGGCGCCGGTGACCAGCCATCCTCATCCTGCGCCCCGGTGAACCCGTCGGTGCGTAGGACGAGGATGGCTCGGCAGTCGTGGGATTTCAGCTTCCGGTGCAGGTGGCGGTGGTTCCGCTGCCGTTACCGGCGCCCTGGAATCCGAAACTGGTGGTCTGACCTGCGGTCAGTCGTCCGTTGTACTGCTCGTTCGTGACGGTGACGGTGCCGCTCGTACCGCTGCGGACGCCGTTCCAGACATTGACCACCGACGCGCCGCTCGGCAGGGTGAGGGTGACTCGCCAGCCGTTGAGCGCGGTGGTTCCCGCAGTGACGGTCACGTTGGCGACGAATCCGCCGTTCCACTGGTCCTGGACTATGTAGACCGCGGTGCAGGACGCACCCGGAGGCGGGGTGGTGGGCGGTGGGGTGG
>NZ_PNOZ01000160.1:0-1997 GCF_002879555.1 Verrucosispora sp. ts21
AGGGCGAGGGCGGGAGGGTGAGGGCGGGGTGGGGTGGGCGAGGGTGGGAGGGCTAGAGGTGGGTGGGGGCGGGGATGCCGAGGAGGGACAGGCCGGTGTGGAGGGTTTCGCCGGTGAGGTGGCACAGGGCCAGTCGGTTGGCGCGGATCGGGTCGGGGGCGCGCAGTACCGGGCAGTGTTCGTAGAAGGTGGTGAAGGTCTGCGCCAGGCGGTACAGGTAGCCGCAGAGGCGGTGGGGTTCGTAGTGGGTGAGCACCTCGGTGAGGGTGTCGGCGAAGCCGTCGAGGTCGAGGATCAGCGCCCGCTCGGCCGGCTCCAGTGTCGTCGTCGGGTCCACCGTGACGGCGGGGTTGCCGGCCCGGGCCAGCAGGGATCGGATCCGGGCGTGCGCGTACTGGAGGTAGACGCCGGTGTTGCCGGTCAACGCCAGCATCCGCTGCGGGTCGTAGGTGTAGTCGCGGGTACGGCTGGTGGCCAGGTCGGCGTACTTGACCGCGCCGATGCCGACCTGCCGGGCCCGCTCGTGCAGGGCCGCGCCGGTCAGGTCCGGGTTCTTGGCGGCGACCACCTCGCGGGCCCGGTCGACGGCCTCGGTGAGCAGGTCCACCAGACGCACGGTGTCACCGGCCCGGGTCTTGAACGGCCGTCCGTCCGGGCCGAGGACCGTGCCGAAGGCCACGTGCACGGCGGACACCTGCGGCGGTAGCCAGCCGGCTCGCCGGGCGGTGTCGAAGACCATGGTGAAGTGCAGTGACTGTCGGGCGTCGACCACGTAGAGCAGCCGGTCGGCGTGCAGCTCGCCGACCCGTTGCCGCAGCGCCGCCAGGTCGGTAGCGGCGTAGCCGAAGCCGCCGTCACGTTTGCGGACGATCAGCGGGCTCGGCGCGCCGTCCGGACCGCGTACCTGGTCGAAGAAGACGCAGAGCGCGCCGTCGCTGGGCACCGCCACCGCCTGCGCCGCCAGGTCCGCGGCGACGCCGGGCAGGGCATCGTTGTACGCGCTCTCGCCGACCGCGTCGGCGGCGGTCAGCCGTACGCCGAGCCGGTCGTAGATCTCGGTGAAGTAGCGGGTGGACTCGGCGACGATGTCCTGCCAGGCGGCCACGGTGGCCGGGTCGCCGCCCTGCAACGCCACCACCCGTTGCCGGGCCCGTACGGCGAACTGCGGATCGGTGTCGAACCGGGCCCGGGCCTGCCGGTACAGCGCGGCCAACCGGCTCATCGACGCGTCGTCGCCGCCGGCCGCCGCGGGCTGCTCGTTCTGGTACTGGATGAGCATGCCGAACTGGGTGCCCCAGTCGCCGATGTGGTTGCGGCGTACCACCGTGCCGCCGAGGTGTTCGAGGATGCGTACCAGCGCGTCGCCGATGATGGTGGAGCGCAGGTGCCCGACGTGCATCTCCTTGGCGATGTTCGGCTGCGAGTAGTCGACGACTGTGGTGACCCCGGTCTCCGGCGTCCCGACGCCCAGCCGGGGGTCGGCGAGCCGCCCGGCGAGCTGCGTCAACAGTGTCCGGTCGGTCAGGTCCAGGTTGACGAAGCCGGGCCCGGCCACCTCGGCCACCAGGTCGTCGGCGCGCAGTGCCTCGACCACCTCCGCGGCGATGTCACGCGGACGCCGCCGCAGCGTCCGGGCCGCCGCCAGCACCCCGTCGGCCTGGAAGTCGGCGTGCTCCGATCGGCGCACCTGGGCAACGAAGTCCGCCAACCCGAGGGATGTCGCGGCGGCGGAGACGGTGTCGGACAACGACGAGGCCAACGAGGGCACGGTCACGGGTACTCCCGAGAGGGCGGGGACAGCGGGTCACAAGACGACGGCCGGCCGCAGTACGGCGGCGGACACGACGGAGAACGCGCGAAAAGATCGACGACTATCGTCGTCGCAGGCGCCCGCGGCGGACGGCGACCACCGGTCCCATCTCCACCGCCTCAACGCCAAGGTCGCGCACCAAGCGCCACCAACTACCCGCACCGTACACCCACCGCCCCCGCCCCCG
>NZ_PNOZ01000162.1:0-1836 GCF_002879555.1 Verrucosispora sp. ts21
GGATGCCTTGGGTCTGAAAGTCGATGAAGGACGCGATTACCTGCGATAAGCTTCGTGGAGTTGGAAATAAACTATGATACGGAGATTTCCGAATGGGGTAACCTAACTGAGCAAACCTCAGTTGCATTTTGATGAATCCATAGTCAAATTAGCGAGACACGTTGCGAATTGAAACATCTTAGTAGCAACAGGAAAAGAAAATAAATAATGATTTCGTCAGTAGTGGCGAGCGAAAGCGAAAGAGCCCAAACCTGTAAAAAGGGGTTGTAGGACATCTTACATTGAGTTACAAAATTTTATGATAGTAGAAGAAGTTGGAAAGCTTCAACATAGAAGGTGATATTCCTGTATACGAAATCATAAAATCTCATAGATGTATCCTGAGTAGGGCGGGGCACGTGAAACCCTGTCTGAATCTGCCGGGACCACCCGGTAAGGCTAAATACTAATCAGACACCGATAGTGAACTAGTACCGTGAGGGAAAGGTGAAAAGAACCCCGAGAGGGGAGTGAAATAGATTCTGAAACCATTTACTTACAAGTAGTCAGAGCACGTTAAAGTGTGATGGCGTACATCTTGCAGTATGGGCCGGCGAGTTATGTTAATATGCAAGGTTAAGCAGAAAAAAGCGGAGCCGTAGGGAAACCGAGTCTGAATAGGGCGACTTTAGTATATTGGCATATACCCGAAACCAGGTGATCTATCCATGAGCAGGTTGAAGCTTAGGTAAAACTAAGTGGAGGACCGAACCGTAGTACGCTAAAAAGTGCCCGGATGACTTGTGGATAGCGGTGAAATTCCAATCGAACCTGGAGATAGCTGGTTCTCTTCGAAATAGCTTTAGGGCTAGCGTATAGTATTGTTTAATGGGGGTAGAGCACTGAATGTGGAATGGCGGCATCTAGCTGTACTGACTATAATCAAACTCCGAATACCATTAAAATTAAGCTATGCAGTCGGAACGTGGGTGATAACGTCCACGCTCGCGAGGGAAACAACCCAGATCGTCAGCTAAGGTCCCAAAATTGTGTTAAGTGAGAAAGGTTGTGAGATTTCATAAACAACTAGGAAGTTGGCTTAGAAGCAGCCACCTTTTAAAGAGTGCGTAATTGCTCACTAGTCAAGAGATCTTGCGCCAATAATGTAACGGGACTCAAACACAATACCGAAGCTACGGGCACATTATGTGCGTTAGGAGAGCGTTTTAATTTCGTTGAAGTCAGACCGTGAGGACTGGTGGAGAGATTAAAAGTGAGAATGCCGGCATGAGTAACGATTCGAAGTGAGAATCTTCGACGCCTATTGGGAAAGGTTTCCTGGGCAAGGTTCGTCCACCCAGGGTTAGTCAGGGCCTAAGATGAGGCAGAAATGCATAGTCGATGGACAACAGGTTAATATTCCTGTACTTGGTAAAAGAATGATGGAGTGACGAAAAAGGATAGTTCTACCACTTACTGGATTGTGGGGTAAGCAACAAGAGAGTTATATAGGCAAATCCGGATAGCATAATCTTGAGTTGTGATGCATAGTGAAGACTTCGGTCGAGTAACGAATTGAATGATTTCATGTTTCCAAGAAAAGCTTCTAGTGTTAATTTTTTATCAACCTGTACCGAGAACGAACACACGTTCCCAAGATGAGTATTCTAAGGCGAGCGAGAAAACCAATGTTAAGGAACTCTGCAAAATAACCCCGTAAGTTCGCGAGAAGGGGCGCCTATTTTTAATAGGCCACAGAAAATAGGGGGGGCAACTGTTTATCAAAAACACAGCTCTCTGCTAAGTTGTAAAACGACGTATAGAGGGTGAAGCCTGCCCAGTGCCCGAAGGTTAAAC
>NZ_PNOZ01000163.1:0-1447 GCF_002879555.1 Verrucosispora sp. ts21
GGCTCTTCGAAGTTAAGCGGGGTTGAGGTGTCCGCGGTGGCGGCGGGTGGTGGCTGCGCGGGTGCGTAGCCGCTGGTTTTCGGGGTTACGGAATCCGTAGGCGTCGCGGGCGACGGTTTTGATGACACGGTTGGTTCCTTCGGAGCCGGCGTTGGTGATGCCGGTGTGCAGGAACGCGAGGATTTCCGGCCACCAGGTCTCGATCGTGGTGGCGAGCCGGTGGAGTTCGAGCAGGTCAGAGTCGGCGCAGCGGGTGTAGAAGCGGTGCAGCAGCCGGGCGGTGGTTTCTCGGTTCGGGTGGGTGCGGGCGAGCGCGAGTAGGTCGAGCAGGTCTTCTTTGGCGTTCCAGGCGGCCAGGATCGGTGCGCCGATCTTCGCCGGCAGGTTGCTGAGGGTGTCGGTGAGCCGGTCGACGTGCTCGGCGCGCATGCGGGCTGCTGACCTGTTCAGCCGGTTGCGTTGCTGCCATTCCGGGTCGGTGGCCCGGCCGCGGCGGCCACGGTGTGTGACTGTCATGCGGCGGCGGACCTCGGTGACGGCCCGGTTGGCCAGCTGCACGACGTGGAAGTGGTCCACGACCAGCGTCGCGTGCGGCAGCGCCTCGCGGACGGCGGCCTTGAACACGGTGCACATGTCGATCGCGACGGCCTGGACGTGTTGGCGCCAGGCGGCGGGGCGTTGGGTGAGCCAGTCGGTCACCGCCTTGCTGGTCCGGCCTTCGACCTGGGCGAGTAGACCCTGCCCGCCGACGAGATCGCAGAAGCCGACGTGCCAGCGGTCGACGGTGGTGGTCCACGACGCGGTGACCTCGTCGAAGCTCCAGCGAGGCTTGCCTCGGCGGACCTCGTCGATGCCCAGCACGCTTACCGGTTCGGGCTCGGCCGGCAGCACCGTGGCGGTGTGCGCGGTGAACGCGGCCGCGACGACCGGCCAGGACATGCCCAGATCACGAGCGGCCTGCACGATCGTCCGGTTGCCGTCGGCGACCGCCGCGCCGGCCGCCTGCCGCAACCGGACGGTGATCCGTGCCCGTGCCGGGATCTGTGGCACGTGTTCGGTGAACGACGTGCGCGGGCATCCGGGCTGATCGCAGTACCAGCGGCGTTTACGCCAGCGCAACCGGGTGGTGCGGCCGGCCACCGGCAGATCCCGGGGGCGGGTGAACACCCAGCCCTTGACCCGGGCGGCCCGGACACCGCACTGAGGGCAGGATTGTGCCTGCTCACCGCTGGTGGACAGGTGAACGACGGGGGAACCGTCCGGGTGCAGCTCGACCCGCTCCACCACCAGGCCGTCCAGGCCCAGCAGCCGGGTCGTATCGTTGACCATGCTCGCAGCTCTTTACTTGTGACCATCCGAACTCGACACTCAGATGATCACCGAAGGGCTGCGAGCCCTCATCTCCGGGCCGGATCGATCAGCGCACCCCGCTCAACTTCGAAGAGCC
>NZ_PNOZ01000164.1:0-1363 GCF_002879555.1 Verrucosispora sp. ts21
GTAGGTGTTGGCGACGGAGTGGATCAGGTCGGCGCGGTTGCGGATGATCGGGGGCGCGGATCGCCAGGCGTGGATCATGAGGTCGCTCAGTGGGAGTCGTTCACCGGTGCCCAGCTCGATCAGGAGCGCTTCGAGTTGCAGCAGGGTGCTGCGGTGTTCGTTGATGAATGTGTCGAGGTGGTCGCCGCCGCCGTTCTCGTAGTAGGTGGTGCGGCCGCCGCTGAGGGCGAAGTTGCTGTGGATCCGCAGTGGTTCCTCGACGACGCGGGTGTGGGGCAGCGCCTCATTGCGGGTGGCGGTCAGCCGGTCGTTGTCGTCGGGGATGGCCAGGACGGGGGCGTCGCCTGGCTGCATCCGGTAGTGGGGTGGGGCGAGGATGCCGGCGCCGCCGGGACGTACGCGGATCAGGTTGCCGTAGCCGTCGGCCAGTGGCAGGTAGGGCAGCAGATCCCGATTCACCACGTCGAAGGAGGTGGAGACGTGCAGGTCGGTGCCTTCGTAGTCGGCGGCAATCTGCAGGAGCCCGTCGGCCATGCGGTCCATCTCGTCGCGCGCGGTGTTGGCCTCTCTGACCCGGCTGTCCAGTGCCGCAGCCCAGTCCCTGCCGAGTTTGTCGGACACCCCGTCGAGAGTGCCCCAGGCAGAGCGGGGGATGGCTCCGATGTCGGTGAGGTAGCGGCGGATCGCGCCGTAGCAGGTCGCGTCTTCGTACCGCTCGACACCGAAAGCCACCAACGCTCGGGTCTCCACGGCGAAAGTGGATATGTCAGCGCTCACCGTATCCGCTCCTCATCGTCGGGCGGCTCGGGTGGGGTGAACTCGCGCACCCCGACGGGTGAGCCGAAGTAGTCGACGCGGAGCTGCCGGTACTGCCGCCGGTGCTCGGCGAGGGCCGCCATGAGCGCGGAGCGGATCTCGTCGGCCACCTCCTGCTCGGTACACCGCCGCAGCAGGCCCGGTCGGATGCGGACATCGATGTCCCCGTCCTGGTCGCGGACAACCTCCACCCACTGCTTCGTGGAGACCCCGACAGCCCTGATCCGGGCCACGTCAGCGAAGTATCGTGCCAGCTTGTCCACTGTCGACCTTCCTAATCGCTGGCAGGGAGGGTCATCGTCAGGTCGGCGATGCGCTGCGCGGTGACCGTGGTGGAGGAGACGACGCCCGCGTCGGGCCGGTCAGGGCCGGTCAACGACACCACGATGTGTCCGTAGCGAGACGACGACGCCAGGAAGACGCGGACGAAGGCCTTGTCGTTGATCGTTTCCGCGCACGACTTCGTCGCCTCATACCGGTCGGTGCCCGGATAGGGGACAGCCTCGCCGTAGCAGGGGCTGTCGGACACCCGCCGGCGTAGCGTCTC
>NZ_PNOZ01000165.1:0-1317 GCF_002879555.1 Verrucosispora sp. ts21
TGTCAAGCCCCGGGTTTGATGGACAGTTGGTTAGCTGGTTTTCAGGGGTGCGGTGACCGGGTGGGTCATCGCGTGTAGGGCCTCGTGTTCGGCGGGTGGGACGTGTCCGAGTTCGCCGTGCAGCCGGCGGTTGTTGTACCAGTCGATGTACTCGACGGTGGCCATCTCCAGGTCGTCGAGTCCACGCCACGGACCTCGGTTGCGGACGAGTTCGGCCTTGTAGAGCGAGTTGAACGCCTCGGCCATCGCGTTGTCGTACGAGTCGCCCCGGGAGCCGACCGAGGCGACAGCGCCGGCCTCGGCGAGGCGCTGGCTGTAGCGGATCGCTCGATAGTGGACTCCGCGGTCCGAGTGATGCACGAGTCCGCCCAGGTCAGCGCCCTGATGTTCGCGGCGCCAGATCGCCATCTTCAACGCGTCGAGGGCCAGGTCGGTGTAGAGGTTCGTCGACACCTGCCAGCCGACGATCATGCGGGAGTACACGTCGAGGACGAACGCGGCGTACACCCAGCCGACGCTGGTGCGCACGTAGGTCAGGTCGGCGACCCACAGCTGGTTCGGCCGCAGTGCGGTGAAGTCTCGTTTGACCAGGTCAGAGGGTCGGCTGGTCTCGGCTGCGGGCCGGGTCGTACGCGGCGCTTTGTCGCGCAGCAGCCCGCGCAGCCCGGACTCGCGCATCAGCCGCTCGACGGTGCAGCGGGCCACTCGCACACCGCGCCGACGCAGCTCGTGCCAGATCTTGCGAGCGCCGTAGACGCCGTAGTTCTCCGCGTGGACCTGCTCGATCACCGCGGTCAACTCCTCGTCGCGCCTTGACCGGGCCGAGGCAGGGCGGGTCTTAGCGGCGTAGTAGGTCGACGGTGCGATCTGTGCCGGCGTGTCTTCGAGCGCCTGCAGGACCGGCTGGACACCGTATTCGGCCTTCTGGGAGTCGACGAAGTCGACCTTCATCGCGACGGACGGTCCAGCTCCGCCGCGAAGAAACTCGCCGCGGACTTCAGGATCTGGTTGGCCCGCCGCAGCTCACGCACCTCCCGTTCCAAAGCAGCGAGGCGTTCCGCGTCGCTGCTGGTGGTGCCCGGACGGCCACCGGCGTCAGTCTCGGCCTTCTTCACCCACGTCCGCAACGCCTCCGGATGAATCCCGAGCTGACCGGCGATCCGCCGGATCGCCCCTATCGCGCTGGCCGGGTCCCGGCGGGCCTCGACCGCCAACCGCGTCGCACGCTCACGCAGCTCATCGTTGTACTTCTTCGGTGCGGGCATCGCTGATGTTCCTCCCAGATTTCGATGTCTCCATCAAACCCGGTGCGGGACA
>NZ_PNOZ01000166.1:0-1262 GCF_002879555.1 Verrucosispora sp. ts21
CCCGTACCCCTCCCACCCCCGGTGCCCCGGCCCCCGCACCCCCCGACGCTCCCGCTCCGGCGGGCGACAGCCCGGCGTCCGGCGGCCCGGCTTCCGGTCCGGGTGCTGGCACAGCTTCCGGTCCGGGTGGTGGCCCGGCGTCCGGTGGCTCGGCGTCCGGTCCGGGTGGTGGCCCGGCGTCCGGTTCGGCCGTCGACCGGGAGGCGGGTCCGGTAGCTGGCGGGCCGGGGAGCCACGTCGAGGGCGGGCAACCAGACGAGGGGGGTACGCCCTGATGCCACTGTGGCTGGAACTGGTGATCCGGATCGGCGGCGTGCTGGTCGCCTTCCTCGTGCTGCCGTTGCTTGTCGGACAGGCCGAGCACAAGGTGATGGCACACATGCAGGGTCGGCTCGGCCCGATGTACGCGGGCGGGTTCCATGGCTGGGCGCAGCTCGTCGCGGACGGGGTGAAGTTCGTACAGAAGGAGGACGTCACCCCGCGCGCGGCGGACCGGCCGGTGTTCCGGCTGGCGCCGGCGGTGGCCCTGGTGCCGTACCTGCTGGCCCTGCTTGTCATCCCGCTGGGCCCGAACGATCTGGTGGGCCAGCCGCTCGACGTCGGTCTGTTCTTCGTGCTCGCGGTGGTCGGCGTCGGCGTGCTCGCCGTGCTGATGTCCGCGTGGGCGTCGGCCAACAAGTACAGCCTGCTCGGCGGGGTACGCGGCGCCGCCCAACTGCTCGGCTACGAGCTGCCGCTGGTGCTGGCCGCCGCCTCGGTGGCGATGGCAGCCGGGACGCTGAGCCTCTCCGGCATCGTCGAGGCGTGGCAGCCGTGGTGGCTGATCTGGCAGGCCCCCGCGATGGTGGTCTTCTTCCTGGCCGGGCTGGCCGAGATCCGCCGGCCACCGTTCGACATGCCGGTGGCCGACTCGGAACTGGTCTTCGGCTACATGACCGAGTACACCGGCCTACGGTTCGCGTTCCTGCTGCTCGCCGAGTACGTCGGCATCGTGGTGATCGCCGCGCTGACCACTGTGCTGTTCCTCGGTGGCTGGCAGGGCCCCTTCGCCGACGCCCAGCTCGGCTGGCTCTGGACGCTACTCAAGATCGCCGCTGTCAGCTTCGTGATCATCTGGCTGCGGGTCTCCTACCCCCGCCTCCGCGAGGACCAGCTCCAACGCCTCTGCTGGCTGATCCTCGTCCCCACCGCCCTGGCCCAACTGGTCCTCACCGCCGCCGTCCGCCTAGCCCTCTAAACCCCACCCTCCCCACCCTCCCCAC
>NZ_PNOZ01000167.1:0-1252 GCF_002879555.1 Verrucosispora sp. ts21
ATCTACACGCCGACGAACAGCGCATCTCGGCGATCACCGTGAATCACCCAGGCTAGAGCCACAGGTCAGGAAGTCTGCTCCCCGCGCACGCGGGGGTGATCCCACGCGGCTGCAACTCGTGCTCGGTGGCACCACCTGCTCCCCGCGCACGCGGGGGTGATCCGGTCGACAAGGGCGTTCTGTTGCCGCTGGCGGACTGCTCCCCGCGCACGCGGGGGTGATCCCCCTCAACCGTTGTGATGTCAGGTGGGGCGGTCCTGCTCCCCGCGCACGCGGGGGTGATCCGGACCACGGCGTACGCGCCGAACGCGGCAGCAACTGCTCCCCGCGCACGCGGGGGTGATCCCATGCCGTGGGTGATCGAGAACGTGATGGAGGCCTGCTCCCCGCGCACGCGGGGGTGATCCCGCGACGGCGGGGTCCGTTGCGGCGAGCACCAGCTGCTCCCCGCGCACGCGGGGGTGATCCCTCGCGCGAGGCGTGGGTGCTGCGAACGGACATCTGCTCCCCGCGCACGCGGGGGTGATCCCGAGATCGGCGAGGTCATGGAGTACGCCGAACTCTGCTCCCCGCGCACGCGGGGGTGATCCCACCAATCTGGTGGCGCAGATGACCCCGTCGGCCTGCTCCCCGCGCACGCGGGGGTGATCCTGTGGCTGTGCGGACACTGCTACGAGCAGAACGCTGCTCCCCGCGCACGCGGGGGTGATCCCGTGCGGCTCAGGGAGCGCTAGCGGGAGAAATCCTGCTCCCCGCGCACGCGGGGGTGATCCCAGAAATCACGAACCTTGAAAGGCGCGATTTTCTCTGCTCCCCGCGCACGCGGGGGTGATCCTGCGTCCAAGGTCGGCGTGTTGGTGACGGACGTCTGCTCCCCGCGCACGCGGGGGTGATCCGTCGCATCCGGCCGGGTCGCGGCTGGCGCTGGCCTGCTCCCCGCGCACGCGGGGGTGATCCGGTGAAGGCGGCGAGCATCGCCACGTACCTCGGCTGCTCCCCGCGCACGCGGGGGTGATCCCGCCACATCACCCGGCCGGCAACCGTCCCGCATCTGCTCCCCGCGCACGCGGGGGTGATCCCCTCAACGTCGTCGGTGACCCGCTCGTCACCTACTGCTCCCCGCGCACGCGGGGGTGATCCCGACCGCCTGCGGGCCGAACTGGCCGCGCAGAACTGCTCCCCGCGCACGCGGGGGTGTGTCCCGCACCGGGTTTGATGGAGACATCGAAATCTGGGAGGAACATCAGCGATG
>NZ_PNOZ01000168.1:0-1209 GCF_002879555.1 Verrucosispora sp. ts21
CCCCGACGAACCCCCCTCCGCCCCGACGAAATCCTCCTCCGCTCCGTTGATCAAGAGGTTTGCGTCTTCCTGAGCGCCATCCCCGACGCAAACCTCTTGATCAACACCGTCGCGGGCGGGGGTGCGGAGGGCGTGGAGGGTGGTGAGGAGGTGGGTGAGGGTGGTGCGGGCGGAGGTGAGGGAGACCTGTTGGGTGGTGATGGCGCGGACGGCCATTTCGAAGCCGTCGACGGCGTGGGGCACGCGTACCCCGGGTTCGGCGGCCACGGCGGCGGCCAGGGCAGGATCGGCGCTGAGGGTCTGGTCGACGGCGACCGGGTCCGCGTCGAGGTCGAGCAGGTGCCGGCAGCGGGCCACGGCCGGTGCCAGGTCACGCAGATCGGTCAGCCGCAGGGTGGCCGCGACATGCCCGTCCGCCGGGGTCAGTGCCACCGCGCCGGTGCCGTGCGGCAACCGCAAACCCCGGCGGTACGTCCCGTCCCGGACCTCGTCGACCCCCGGCAGGGTGCGCAGCGCCAGAAATTCCAGCAGCGCGGGAGCGTGCAACGGTGGGCGGTACGCCAACCGCAAGGTGATCGTGCCCGACCCGCCGAGCGCCGTACGCCGACGGGCCCGAAGCTGCGACGGAGGTACCCCGTACACCTCGCGGATCGTGTCGTTGAACTGCCGGACGCTGCCGAACCCGGCGGCGAAGGCGATCTCGGCCAGACCCAGCTCGGTGCTCTCGATCAAGGTACGGGCGGTCTGCGCCCGCTGCGCGCGGGCCAGCGCCAACGGACCGGCACCGAGTTCGGCCCGGAGCATCCGGTGCAGGTGCCGCTCGGTGTACCCGAGCCGGGCAGCCAACCCGGGCACCCCGTCCCGATCCACCACCCCGTCGGCGATCAACCGCATCGCCCGACCCACCACGTCCGCGCGGACGTCCCACTCCGGCGAACCGGGGGAGACGTCCGGTCGACACCGTCGACAGGCCCGCAACCCGGCACCCTGAGCAGCCGCCGCCGAGGGAAAGAACCGGACGTTGTGCCGCTTCGGCGTCACGGCCGGACAGGACGGCCGGCAGTAGATCCCGGTAGACGTCACGCCCGTGTAGAACCACCCGTCGAACCGCTGGTCACGGCTGTCCACCGCCCGATAACACCGCTCAAAGTCCTTAGCATTCGCCGAGGTGGGCATGCCAGAGCCCGATATCGATGAGAGTGACGGGTG